>JADGOP010000031.1 GCA_017882935.1 Actinomycetota bacterium | reverse complement strand
GCAGGCCGCCTGCGCACTCCCAGCAGCCGGACCCGGACGGCGTTGGTTCCGCACCCGCCGACCGGGTAGCCATGTCGACCGATGGCCTCCACCGACCCTGCTGCCGCGCTCGCCGAGCTCACCGCCCGGGCCGACTCGGCACTCACGATCGTCACCACCGCGCACGACGGTGAGCCGTCGGGCTGCCTGGTCGGCTTCCACTCGCAGTGCAGCATCGAGCCGTGGCGCTACGCCGTGTGGCTGTCGACGGCGAACCACACCTACCGGGTGGCGCGGCTCGCCGACCACCTCGCGGTGCACTTCGTCGCCGCGGGCGACCACGACCTCGCGGCGCACTTCGGGAGCGCCACGGGCGACGAGGTCGACAAGTTCGCCGGCCTCGCCTGGGGGCCGGGCGCCGGCGGCGTCCCGCTGCTGAAACGGTTGCCGAACCGGTTCGTGGGCCGGAAGCTGGAGGTCCTCGACACGGGCGGCGACCACGTGTGCGTGGTCCTCGATCCCGTCACGGTCGACGTGGCCGGCACGTTCACGCCCCTCCGCCTGTCCGGCGTGGACGACGTCGTGCCCGGCCATCCCGCCTAGAGGCGCCCCGCGAACCATTCGCGAACGGTGACCCGGCCCGACCCCCGACCCGGGCCCGGGCATACCTAGGGTGGGCGCCGTGCCCGACCCCCCGGAAGCTGCGGCCCTCCCGCCGACACCTCAGGTCGTGCCGCGCTGGATGGGGGCCGTCGCCGGGCTGCTGGCCGGCCTCGTCGCCGTGACCGTCGGCGCCGCCGTCTCGGCTGCGTCGCACCGTCCCACGCCCGTCGACGCAGTCGGTGGCGTCGTCATCGACCACGTCCCGATCTCGATCCGCGAGTTCGCGATCCGCACGTTCGGGCACGGCGACAAGACCGCGCTCCGCCTCGGCATCCTGGTGATCCTCTCCCTGGTGGCGGCCGCGATCGGCGTGGGCGCCAGGCGTCACCGGTGGGTCGCCGTCGTCGGGGTCTCGGCGTTCACCCTGTTGGGCATCCTGTGCGCGGTGTCGCGGCCGGGCTCGTCGCTCTCGGCGGCATGGGGGCCCGTCTTCGGTGGGCTCGCGGCCGTCGCCGTGCTGCTCGGCCTGCTCCACCGGCCCGCGCCCGCCGAGCGGCCAGAGGCCGAGTTGGCCGGCGGGGTGCGGTCGTGGCCCACCACCTCGCGCGCCGCGGCCGGCTACGAGCGGCGTCGCTTCCTCGGCGGCTCGATCGCCGCGGTGGGCGTCGCCGCCACGGCCACCGCCCTCGCGCGCGGCTTCGAGCACGACACCACTGCGGCAGCCGAGGCAACCGTGCCCGCCCGGCTCCCCACGCCGGTCGGGAGCCGCGTCGTCACGCCCTCCGGTGCCTCGCTCGACGCGGCGACGCCGTACGTGACCCCCACGTCGGCCTTCTACCGGATCGACACCGCGCTCGACTACCCCCGCGTCCGCGCCGACACCTGGAAGCTGCGCATCCACGGCATGGTGGAGCACCCGGTCGAGCTCACCTATGCCGAGCTGCTCGCACGGCCCCAGGTCGAGCGGGCGGTCACCCTCACCTGCGTGTCGAACGAGGTGGGCGGCAACCTCATCGGCAACGCCGTCTGGGAGGGCGTGCTGCTGCGCGACCTGTTGAACGAGGCCCGGCCCACCAAGGGCGCCCAGCAGGTGGCCACCACCAGCGTCGACGGCTTCACCGCGGGCTTCCCCCTCGACGTGGGCCTCGACCCGCACCGCGACTCCCTGTTGGCGTTCGGCATGAACGGCCGAGCGCTCCCCCTCCCCCACGGCTTCCCGGCCCGCCTGGTGGTGCCCGGCCTCTACGGCTACGTGTCGGCCACCAAGTGGATCACCGACATCGAGCTGACCACCTGGGACGGCTTCGACGGCTACTGGATCGGCGAGGGCTGGTCGAAGCTCGGCCCGATCAAGACCGAGTCACGCATCGACGTCCCGAGCGGCGACGTGAAGGCCGGGCGCGTGCCCGTGGCCGGCGTGGCCTGGGCCCAGCACCGGGGCGTCGCGAAGGTGGAGGTGCAGGTCGACGACGGTCCGTGGCACGTCGCGCGGCTCGGCGACGTGGTGAGTCGGGACACGTGGCGGCAGTGGGTGTGGGTCTGGGAGGCGACGCCGGGGGACCACGTCCTCACGGTGCGCGCCACCGACGCGACGGGGCAGACGCAGACCTCGGCCTACGCCGACCCTGCGCCGAACGGGGCCACGGGCTGGCATCAGCGCCAGCTCCGTGTGACCTGACCCGGCTGGGTCAGACCGAGGAGAGCCGGTCGCCCGCGTGGGGCGCGTCGAGCTGGCCGGTGGCCGCCCACTGCGAGGCGAGCGAGCGCTTGATGCGCACGAGGCGGGCGATGCACACGGCGTCGCGCTCGTAGCGGTCGCGCCGGAAGCTGTCGATGTGGCCCGGGGTCCAGAGCTGGAGGCGCGCGGTTTCCAGCTCGACGTAGGCCTCGCGCAGCTGGTCCTCGGTGCGCGCGCCGGCCAGCCAGCTGGTGAACTCGCGGTCGGAGCACTCAGGTTGCACGTGCATGACGTCCCTCCGGTGAGATGTCGATCCCGTGAGGGACAGTACCGATCGGGACACCCCGAACGCTCGCGAATTCGGATCGACGGGGGTGGAATCGGTCACGTGCGGCGCCACCGGGGCCGGTCAGGACGGAACCGACCCGCTCGGGCCTGGCTCGAATGGGCTCATGGCTGCGCCGTCGGGGTGCCCGTTCATGGCGCCGGGAGCCGGCACGGCCTCGTGGCGCAGGTCGAGCACCTCGTCGACGGCCACGGCGGACCTCGCGGACGAGCGGCGGCGGGAGACCACCACCCAGCCCACCGTCAGCGCCGCCACGCCGACGACGGCGAGCCAGCGCCCCCGGTGCCGCCGTGCCGGGTCGGGCGCGGCGCCGGTCACCTGGCCGAGTGGGCTCTCTTCGAGGAGCACCGCGCCGCGGTCGACGAGGTCGGCCACGTGGTCGAAGGCCGCGCCGGCCATCTCGGCGACGCCTTCGGCGACGGTCTGCTGGATCATGGACATGGTCGGCTCCTCCAAGGGAGGTAGGGGAGGCGGTGGGGACAGCCCGTCAGCCGGTGAAGCGGGGCTCGGTGGCGATGGGTGTCGCCGGAGCGGCGGGGGTGGTGGTGGGCGTGCCGGGCACCGTGGTCACCGTCGCCGAGGCGGGGCACCACGGGTTGGTGGGCACCCCGGCGCAGGGGTCGGGCATGGTCGGCAGGTCGACCGGGAGCGGGCGCATGACGGGCGTGGTGGCCTTCGGGTAGTTCGTGCCGGGCGGGCAGGCGGTGATGCCGGTGTCGCAGAGGACCTGCGGGAGCAGGTCGCCTCCGGTGTTGCCGGCGGCCATGATGGGCCCGCAGGTCGGCTGGATCGTCGCCAGGTCGGTCGGGGCGCTGCCGTCGGGCGCGGTGTTGCCCGAGAAGCAGTTCACCGGGTGCCCACCGTTGAGGACGATCTGGCCGTAGTCACTGTTGCTGGGGTTCCCGAAGTAGCCGTTGTTGTGGAAGGTGTTGTTCAGCAGCGCGTTGCCCGAGGACTCGAGCACGCAGCCGAGCCCGGGGACCTCGACGCCGCCCTCGCCGGTGCAGGTCTGCCCCATGACCGGCGTGCCGTCATCGGGGTACGGCACGAAGAGGACGCCCCAGGCGCCGTTGTTCGAGAAGGTGTTGCCGGTGATGGTGTTGTTGCGGCCACCCGACACCGTCATCCCGGTGCCGTAGGGGCCCTGGGCGGCGCTGCCGGCGCTCGGGGTGTCAGCGTTGTTGTTGTCGTGGACGTTGTTGTTCATGAACACCCAGCACGAGTGGGTGTGCGTGATCGGGCTGGTCGCGCCGCCCGGGCAGGCGCCGTCCTGGGGCGAGGTGGGGTCGCCGCTGATGGCGGTGTTGGTGTCGAGGCCGTCCTGGTTGTGGTCGAACTCGGAGTTCTTGATCACGATCGCCCCGCCCGAGTTGGTCCCCGAGTAGCCGAGGGCGTTGTACTCGAGCTTGGTGTGGTCGATGACGACGTCACAGACCTGCTTGCACGCGCCCACGTACATGCCCGAGTCGTTGAAGTTGCTCGCGTAGGTCTGGTCCCACGAGGCGGGGCCCGCTGCGTCGGAAGAGAAGATGCCGTAGGCGGCCGCGGTGTCCTCGCCACCGAAGAACGTGGACGTGGCGGTGAGGTACTTGCCCGAGTAGCCGGTCATCCCGATGAGGCCGCTGCCGTCGCCACCGTTCCACCAGATCTCGTTGCCGCCGTCGTCGTGACCGCCGAGGAAGTTGCAGGCGGTCAGGTTGTCGACGCTCACGTTGTCGGCCTTGTACACCAGCACGCCGTTGCGCCCGGCCGGGTTGCTGCTGGGGTCGGTGACGCCGAGGTCCTGGTCACCGGGAGCGGGGCTGCACGGTGAGGAGCCGGGCTTGGTGCCGTCGATGATCACCTTGTTGCGGTCCATGCCGCGCAGGTGGAGGTTCGCCTTGGTGATCTGGATGCCGCCCATCGCGTGGCTGAAGTCGGGCGAGGCGTGGTCCATCTGCGGGTGGTAGTCACCGGGCGCGACGAGCACCCAGTCGCCGGGCTTGGCGGCGCTCACCGCGGCATCGATGGTGGAGTAGGTGCCGGGGATGCCCTTCCAGGTGCCCACCCGGAGCACGCTCGGCGACGCGGCGTGCGCGGTGCCGATGGAGCCGACCCCGAACGTGGCGAGGCTGCTCACGGCGACGATGAGCCCCACCGCCATCGAGGCGCGGGCACGGGTCACGGTGGTCGACCGAAGCTTCTTCATCACTGCCCCCAGTGGTTGGACGTTGGCTCGTCCCGTGCCGGGCCGTCTCGCGGCTCGACGCCGTCAACGTACCCGACCGCGTCCCGGGCGTGGGCCGGATCCTGAGGTCGTTGCAGACCGCGCACACCTGCCGCGCCGGGCGCGGAAACCGGCGATCATGTCGCGACCGTTCGCTCCGAGTCGAGGTGCTCCCCCCATGGCCCCAGCACTGGACGACACCGAGCTCCACCTCCTCGACACCTGGTGGCGCGCCGCCAACTACCTCACCGTGGGCCAGATCTACCTGCGCGCCAACCCGTTGCTGCGGGAGCCGCTGCGACCCGAGCACGTGAAGCCCCGGCTGCTCGGCCACTGGGGTACCTCGCCCGGCCTCAGCTTCCTGTACGCCCACCTCAACCGCGTGATCCGGCGCGACGACCTCGACGTGATCTACGTAGCCGGGCCCGGGCACGGCGGGCCGGCCCTCGTGGCCAACGTCTTCCTCGAGGGCACCTACTCGGAGGTCTACCCGGAGGTGAGCCCCGACCTGGTCGGGCTGCAGCGCCTCTTCCGCCAGTTCTCCACGCCTGGCGGCATCCCGAGCCATGTGAGCGTGCCGACGCCCGGGTCCATCCACGAGGGCGGCGAGCTGGGCTACGCCCTGGCCCACGCGTTCGGCGCGGTGTTCGACAACCCCGACCTCGTCGTGGCCTGCGTGGTCGGCGACGGCGAGGCCGAGACCGCCCCGCTCGAAGGGTCGTGGAAGAGCATCCGCTTCCTCAACCCGGTCCGCGACGGCGCCGTGCTCCCGATCCTCCACCTCAACGGTTACAAGATCAGCGGGCCCACCGTCCTCGGCCGGCAGCCCCACGACGAGGTCCGCGCCCTGCTCGACGCGCACGGCTACGACGTCCACGTGGTCGCCGGCCACGAGCCCGAGCAGGTGCACCGCGACCTCGCGGCGTGCCTCGACCGCTGCGTCGGGTCGATCCGGTCGATCCAGGCCTCCGCCCGGAGGTCGGGCTTCACCGGGACGCCCCGCTGGCCCGCGATCGTGTTCGACACGCCGAAGGGCTGGACGGGCCCCGCCGTGGTCGACGGCGTGCGCGTCGAGGGCACGTTCCGCGCCCACCAGGTGCCGCTGGCCAACGTCCGCGACGACCCGGAGCACCTCCGGCTCCTCGAGGCGTGGATGCGCAGCTACCGCCCCGACGAGCTGTTCGACGAGAACGGACGGCCGGTGACCGAGCTGGCGGCGCTCGCACCCGGTGGCGACCGGCGCATGGGCTCGAACCCCCAGGCGAACGGCGGCCACCGCACCCGCGACCTCGCCCTCCCCGACTGGCGGTCCTACGCCGTCGAGGTCCCGTCGCCCGGCTCCTCGCGCCGCGAGTCCACCCACCAGCTCGGCGAGCTGCTGCGCGACGTCTACTGCGCCAACGAGGCGACGGCCGACTTCCGGCTGTTCTGCCCCGACGAGACCAACTCGAACCGCCTCGGCGCGGTGTTCGAGGCCACCG
Source organism: Actinomycetota bacterium (assembly GCA_017882935.1). Classification (GTDB taxonomy): domain Bacteria; phylum Actinomycetota; class Acidimicrobiia; order Acidimicrobiales; family Iamiaceae; genus JADGOP01. The sequence goes on along the minus strand of JADGOP010000031.1, from coordinate 5,120 downwards.
ACCGCTGCCTCGTCGAGACGACGGGGCCCGACGACGACCACGTGTCGCCCGATGGTCGGGTCATGGAGGTGCTCAGCGAGCACCTGTGCCACGGCTGGCTCGAGGGCTACACCCTCACCGGGCGCCACGGCCTGTTCGCCTCCTACGAGGCCTTCGCCATGGTGTCGGCCTCCATGACCGTGCAGCACACCAAGTGGCTCGAGGGCTCACAGGCGCTGCCGTGGCGGCGTGCCGTGCCATCGCTCAACATCCTGCTCACGTCCACGTGCTGGCGGAACGACCACAACGGCTTCAGCCACCAGGGCCCCGGCCTCATCGACACGGTCATCAGCAAGCGCGGGTCGGTCGCACGCCTCTACTTCCCACCCGACGCGAACTGCCTCCTGTCGGTCGCCGACCACTGCCTGCGCAGCCGTGACTACGTGAACCTCGTCGTCATCGACAAGCAGCCGCAGCTCCAGTACCTCGACGTCGACGCGGCCGCCGAGCACTGCGCCGCGGGCGCGGGCACCTGGGCCTGGGCGGGCACCGAGGAGCCCGGCGCCGACCCCGACGTCGTGCTGGCGTGCGCCGGCGACATCCCCACCATGGAGACCCTGGCCGCCGCCGCGCTGCTGCGCGAGCACGTGCCCGACCTGCGGGTGCGGGTCGTGAACGTGGTCGACCTGATGCGGCTGGCACCCTCGAACAACCACCCGCACGGCTCCACGCGCGACGAGTTCGTCGAGCTGTTCACCGAGAGCGTCGACGTGGTGTTCGCCTTCCACGGCTACGCCGGCGCGGTGCACGGCCTGCTGCACGGACAACCCGACGCCGACCGCTTCCACGTGCGCGGCTACCGCGAGCAGGGCACCACCACCACGCCCTTCGACATGGTGGTGCTCAACGAGATGAGCCGCTACCACCTCGTCGCCGAGGCGCTGCGCCGGTCCCGCCGGCTGCCTGCCGGGTCCGCCGAGCTGGCCAACCTCGCCACCGACCTGCTCGCCGAGCACCACAGCTACATCCGCGAGCACCTCGAGGACCTGCCGCAGGTCCGCGACTGGACGTGGCAGGGTTGAACGGGTGACCCCCGACCACGTGCTGTGCGTGAACGTCGGCTCCTCGTCGCTGAAGCTGGCCCTGTTCGGACGGGGAGGCGAGGGCCCCGAGGAGCAGTGGCGCTGGTCGGGCCCCGCCGTGCCCGGCCGACCCGTCGAGCTGCATGCGGCCCTCGACGAGCTCGTGACCCAGGGGTTCCCGTTGCCCACCGCCGTGGGCCACCGCGTGGTGCACGGCGGCGACCGGCACGAGGTGGCGGCGACGGTCGACGACGCGCTCCTCGCCGAGCTGCGTGCGCTGACCTCCCTGGCACCGCTGCACCAACCGGGCTGCCTGGCCGGCATCGACGCGGCCCGGGCGGCGCTCCCCGACGCGGTGCACGTGGCGTGCTTCGACACCGCCTTCCACCAGACCATGCCGCCGGAGGCGACCCACTTCGGCCTGCCCCACGACACCTGGGAGCGGGGCGTGCGGCGCTACGGCTTCCACGGGCTCTCCTACGAGTACGTGGTCGGCCGCGTCGGTGCCCGGGAGCTGGGCCGGGCCGTGCTGGCGCACCTCGGCGCGGGCGCGAGCCTGTGCGCGGTCGTCGACGGCGCCTCGGTCGACACCACCATGGGCCTCACCCCCACCGGCGGGCTGGTGATGGCCACGCGCAGCGGCGACCTCGACCCGGGTGTGGTGCTGCACCTGCTGCGGCACGGCGCCCCCGACGGCGGCCCGCTCGACCTCGACACCGTGGCCCACCTGCTCGACCACGACTCCGGGCTGCGCGGCCTGTCGGGCGGCTCGGCCGACATGGAGGCGCTGCTGAAGGCCCGTGGGGACGGCAACGCCTCGGCCGCGCTGGCGGTCGAGGTCTTCTGCCGGACCGCGGCCAAGCACGCCGCCGCCCTCGTGGCGGTGATGGGGGGCATCGACACGCTGGTGTTCACTGCCGGCATCGGCGAGCACGCACCGGCCGTGCGGGCCGACATCGCGGCGCGCCTCGGCTTCCTCGGTCTGCAGCTCGATCCCGCGGCCAACGACGCCGCGGCACCCGTCATCTCGGACGGGGAGAGTGCCGTCACCGTCCGGGTGGTCCCGACCGACGAGGACCTGGTGATCGCGCGCCACGTGGGGGCGATCCTCGGTTGAGCCCTGGCGGGATTAGCCTCCACGGCTCCGCACGGGAGACGAGGAGCGACGACACATGACGCCGACACGGGCAACCAAGCAGAGCGTCGCCTTGGCCGTCGGCTGCCTCGCGCTGGTCGCGGCGTGCTCCTCGGGCGGCCACCGGGCCACCACCACCTCGGCCCGCCACGCGGCGACCACGACCCCGACGACCACACCCCGCCCCACGTCCACCAGACGCCGCCGCACCACCGTCACCACCACCACGGCGGCGCCGCCCACGACCGTCCCGCCCACGTCGTCCGCGCCACCCCCCACCGCTCCGCCCCCGCCGGCAACCGCGCCGCCCGGCACGGCCGCCCCGGCTCCGGTCACCACCCCGGGTACCTGGTCGCCCGTGCACACGTCGGGCGCCGGCACCGTGATGTGGCTCACCACCATCTCTGCCGACGGTGTGCCGTTCACCGTCGCCAAGCTCGACGGCAGTCGGGTGCACCTGAGCGTGCACGCTGGCGGCGCCATCCCCGGCTACGCCCTCCCCACCACGGTGGCGGCCTTCAACGGCGGCTTCTCCTACGACACCGGCCAGAGCGGCTACCGCGACCCCGGCACGCAGCTCGGGGTGTTCAACAACGGCATGGCGGCCATCGTCGGCTACACGGACGGCCGCACCGTGCTCGGCCAGTGGGGCCGCGACGTCCCGGCCCCCGGGCGCACGGTCTCCTGGGCGCGCAGCAACCTCACCCTGCTCGTCGACGGCGGCGCGCCCACCCCCCAGGCGGGCAACGACGGGAACTGGGGCACACCGCTCAGCTCGATCGGTCCCAACACCGCGCGGACCGCGCTCGGCGTCGACGCCTCCGGGAACTGGCTCTTCGCGGTGGCCACCAGCACGCACTCATGGTCGCTCGCCCACGCCATGGTCGCGGCTGGCGCGGTGCGGGCGATGGAGCTCGACATCAACCCGTGGTGGCCCCTGCTCTACAGCTTCGCGGCGGGCCACGACACCGCGCTCTACAACAACCCGAACCACCCCGGAACGAGCCCGTACGTCACCGGCTACGACCGCGACTTCTTCCTCGCCCAGGTCGGCTGAGTCAGGCGACGGGCTCGGGGTAGCGCTGGTAGGTGTCGATGAGGAGCCGGGCCAGCTCGGCGTCGGCCAGGTCGTCGACGGGGCCGACGCCCCGCTCGCCGAGGTCGGCGCGGAGGCGGTCGAGGATGACGTCGACGGTGAGGTCGTCGGCGTTGGTGCGCCACGCCGTGCGCTCGGCCTCGTCGGCGAAGCAGTACGCCTTCCACGAGAGCGACACCCGGATCTCGTCCCAGCCCCACGTGGCCAGCGTCTCGGAGCTGCCCCGCTCGGGTCGCAGCTGCCACGCCGCGCCGTCGTGCTCGAGCACGTTGGCCGCCCGCAGCGTGGGCGGCACGGCATCGGGCGGACCGAGCCGCTCGACCCCGTGGTACACGGTGTCGGTGTCGAGCAGGATGCCCGTGTTGTGCCCGGTGGCGAGCCGGTGGACCGCACCGTCGGGCCCGTCGGGCCAATAGGCCAGCGCCCCGCCGTCGGGCCGGCCCGCGCCGTCGCGGCCGAAGTAGGTGACGGCCGTGGCGATGGGCATGCGCCACGGCTCGAAGAGCCCCGACTGGTGCATGACCACGATCAGCCACTGCGGCGTGACCTTGCGGTTGGCGCCCCGGAACTCGGGGACGTCGGTGTGCACGGCCAGCTCCTGGCCCGGCAGCAGGATGTTGGCGTACACGATCGCCGGCTCGACGACCGGCCGCCCGAACAGCTCCCGGGCCGCCTCCGCGAGGCCCTCGTGGTGCCACAGCCGCTCGATGCCGGGGGCGCGGACGTCGTCGCCGTAGGCGAACGTCTCGCGCAGGTAGTTGGTGCGTGCCACGAGCAGATCGGGCGACTCGGCGCGGCCCGCGCGCCGGCCGGACCGGACGTGGTTCATCACCGCGTCGATGCGCTGGGGCACGTCGGCGGCGAAGGCGGACGCGCTCTTCTCGACGGCGTAGAGCCCGTAGCCGGGGAACTGCTCCACGATGTCGACGACCGCGTCGGCGTCGGCAGGCGGCAGCAGCGGGTCGAGCACGAACGTGGCAGCGGTCATGGCACTCCTCCTCGGCCGCGCGACGCTAGCGCCATGACCACACGGGCCGGCCGGGCCACCGCTGCCGTCGCCATGGCCGTCGCCCTGACCCTCGTCGTGACCGGGTGCAGCAGCGCGACGAGCCACGCCGGGGCCACCACGGCGCCGCCCACCACCCTGCCCCGCCCGGTCGGCGTGGCGCCGTCGGCGGGGTGCCACAGCTCGGCGGTGCCGCGGGGGACGACCCGTGGCACCCTGACGGTCGGCGGGCGCCGACGCAGCTACCTCATCACCATCCCGAGGGCGACCGCCCCTGCCCCGCTCGTGCTGCTGTTCCACGGCTTCGCGGGCAGCGGCAAGACGATCAGCGACCTCACCCAGCTTCCGCAGCGCGCTGCCGCCCGGGGCATGGTCACGGTCGCTCCCGACGGCACCGGGCACACGTGGGGCGCGCCCGACCCGGCCTTCGTCACCGCGCTGCTGCACCACGTCGAGCAGACGACGTGCGTCGACCTCCACCGGGTGTTCCTCACCGGCTTCTCCGCGGGCGCCGCGTTCACCATCAGCTACGGCTGCAAGCACCCCGACGAGATCGCGGCCATCGCACCGGTGGCCGTCGACTTCGTGCTCGGCTGCACCCGGCCCACGTCGATCCTGGTGTTCCACGGCACCGCCGACCCCATGGTCGCCTACCCGGCCGGGGGCGAGGGCCAGTCGCTGCCCGGCGTGAAGGTGGCCGGGACCCCGGCCGACATGGCGGCGTGGGCGCGCCTCGGACGCTGCCACCCCACCCCCACCACCCGACATGTGGGCACCCAGGTCACGCACCTCACCTGGACGGGCTGCACGGGCGCGACCGAG
>JADGOP010000341.1 GCA_017882935.1 Actinomycetota bacterium | reverse complement strand
GGGCGCCGCGCGGAGGTAGGGCCGCGTCAGCACGATCTGCCAGGTGGGCACCGGGCCCTTGTTCACGTCGCCCGGGCAGTCGTTCTCCTGGTAGTGGATCAGCACCGGGGGAGGCGTGCCGCCGGGGGTGCCGATGGTGTGCGGGTCGCCGCAGGCCTGGCGCCACTGCCACCAGGTGCTGCCCGCGAGGTGCTGGTCCTCGAGGTGGGCGTACTTGGCCAGTTCGCCGGCGTTGTGGGCGGTGTCGGAGAACCAGCCGTACTCACCCGTCCAGATGGCGGTGTGGTAGCCCGCGGCCAGGGTGGTGGCGTAGGCCCACAGCAGCGACACGGGCACCGGCGTGATCGAGCCGCCGTAGTTGTGCGGCGCGAAGACCAGCCCGGGGTCGGAGCTGAACGTGGCGGGGACGGGGCGCCCGTTGACGTTGAACTCGAACATGATCGGGTGGGCGAAGCCGCCGCCGGCCGTCTCGCCGGAGCGGATCGCGGCGATGGCCTGCTGGTAGTAGGTGGTGAGGCCCGCCATCGACGCGGTCACGTCGTGGCCCTCGTCGGGCTCGTTGAGCAGGTCGTAGCCGGCCACCGCGGGGTCGCCGGCGAAGCTCTGGGCGACGGCGTGCCAGGTGTTCACCAGCTCGGTGCGGATGCCGTCGCGGTTCGAGTAGAAGCTGTCCCATGCGGTGCGGACGGCCTCGCTGTTCTCACGGGTGCCGTCGTTGCACGTGTCGGCGCCGTCGGTGATGGTGGCCCACTGCGGGGCGCCGTCCCAGCCGATGGCGGGGTGCAGGCCGGACGGGCACACGACGGCGGGCGGGCTGGCGATGTACTTGCCCCAGGCGTCCTGGTGCATGTCGATGACCGAGTAGATGCCCCGCGCCGCGGCCGCGTCGACCGTGGCGTGGATGAGGGCGAGGTAGCCCGGGTCGACGGTGCCCTTGGTGGGCTCGAGCCGTGACCAGTTGACGAGGAGGCGCACCGCGTCGAACCCCTGGGCGGCCATCGAGTCCCAGTCGGCGCCGGTGACGGGCACCGTGGGCGCATACGACGGGTTGGCCTGGTAGTAGTCGCCGATGGAGTTGAGGTTCACGCCCCGGAGGACGACCTGGCGACCGGCGGAGTCGAAGATCCCGGCGTGGCTGCCCCGCACCGCGTGGAGCGGGAGCAGCGTGCCGGTGGTGGCCGGGAGCGCTGCCGAGCCAGGTGATCGAGGCGCGGCCGCAGCGCTGAGCGCCGACCCCGCCCCCACGGTCAACACGAGCGCGATGATGCCGGCGATGCGTCCCCCACGATGCGTCATGGGCTGCAGCGTAGGCCCTGCCGGCCGGGTAGGGGCGTCAGGTCTAGACCGTGCGGCGGGGCACGGTCGGGCACGGTCGGGCACGGTCGGGCCCGGTCAGGTCCGGTCAGATGAGCGGCCAGGGGTAGGCCCGGCCGGTGTGGTCGACCGGGAACTCCGCCTCGGCCAGCACCGCCCGGGCCCGCGCGCACACCGCGTCGCGCTCGAAGGGGTCGAGCAGCTCGGTGAACGCCTCGGGCAGGCCGCGGTCGAGCAGCCCGGCCACGTCGACCAGCAGGTGCTCGGGGATGGGCTCCCCGGCGAAGTCCCAGATGACCGTGCGCAGCTTGAACTCGGCGTGGAACGCCAGGCCGTGGTCGATGCCCCAGACGTGGCGCGCGGCGTCGAGCAGGCAGTGCCCGCTCTTGCGGTCGGTGTTGTTGGCGATGAGGTCGAAGCAGCACATGGCGCGCAGCTGCGCGAGCAGGGCCTCGTCGTCCTCCTCGAGCATCGTGAAGTAGTGGTCGTCGTGGTCGACGTGCACGAACTGCTGCAGCGAGCCCTCGCCCAACGGGCCGTCGCGCAGCACCGTCGGCGGCACCAGCCGCCAGCCCAACGCCTCCGACAGCTCGAAGGCCGCCACCTCACGCCGCCACAGCCCCGAGGGGAAGTCCCACAGTGGGCGCTCGCCGCGGTGCGGCTTGTAGATGGCGTGGGTCTCGGTTTCGCCCTCGCCGACCCGTGCGAGGAAGGTCGCGTTGGAGCTCCACGGCATCCGCCCGAGCAGCTCGACCTCACCGCAGCGCAGGAGGTCGAGTGCGGCGGAGACGTCGTCGACCATCCCGAGGACCGTATCGGCTGCACGCCCCGCCACACGCGGCGGGTTCAGTGCTTGCGGTGGCCGTTCGAGCGTGGGCAGACGTGACCCAGGGGGTCCATCGGCTCGCCGCAGATCTGGCAGCGGGCGCGGCCGCCCTGCACCAGCTCCTCGGCCGTGGCGATGAAGGCTGCGGCCTGCGAGCGGGTGATGGCGAAGCGGGCGCGGGCGCCCTCGGCACCCGCCAGGGCCTCGGCGAGGACCTCCTCGTCGTCGGTGTCGACGACGATCAGCTCCTCGCAGATCAGCACGACGCGGTCGCTGTCCTCCTCGTAGGCCAGCCCCAGCCCGCCCACCGTCCACTGGTCGTCGAACGGCTCGCGCAGCTCGCGGCTGCCCGGGTCGGGGGCGACGGGTGGGAGATCGGCGAGCAGCTCGTCGAGGTGCTCGGCGAGGGCCACCACGTGCTGCTTCTCGCACCTGAGGGTGACCACCTCCCCGTCCTGGCCGGCCTGGAGGTGGAACACCCGTTGCCCGGGCGGTCCGACTGCGCCGCCGACGAAGAAGTCGGGGTGGTCGAGGTGGTACGAGGGGGAAGGGTCGGTCACGGGTTCACCGGTCGGCAGAGGGACGGGGGGTCACGACGGGACCAGGCGGGTCAGGTCATCGCCGGTGGAGTTCACCGCGAGCACCACCGGCCCGCCCGCCGAGTAGGCGATGGCGGTGACGGAGCAGGGCGACACCACGATCCGCTGGAACAGGTCGAGGTGGGTGCCGAGGGCCGCCGCCGCAGCCGCCTTGATGGGGTCGGCGTGCGACACGGCCACGATGGTCTGACCAGGGTGGCGGGCGCACAGGCGGGCGAGGGCGGTGGTGATCCGCAGCTGCATCTCGGGGAACGACTCACCACCGGGGAAGCGGAAGCCGCTCGGGTTGCGCTGCACGGTGGTCCACTCGGGGAGCTTGGAGAGGACCTTGAGCTCCTTGCCGGTCCAGCTTCCGAAGTCGCACTCGAGCAGGCCCTTGTCGATCTTCACCCGCAGGCCGCAGGCTTTGGCGATGGGGGCCGCGGTCTCGCGGGTGCGCTCGAGCGGCGAGGCGTAGACGGCGCTGATGGCGGCCTCGGCCCGGGCCCCGCCACGGCCGCCGGACTTCGCCGCCGCGGCGGCCCGCGCCTGCACCAGCGCGCCGATGCGGTCGGCGGCCTTGGCAGCCTGCCCCTGGCCGGCCTCGGAGAGGTGCAGGCCCGCGGCACGCCCGGGCAGCACGGCACCCGTGGTGGGCGTCTGGCCGTGGCGCACGAGCACGATCTCCATCGGTACATTCCGCTCGCGGCGCCTCAGCGGACGCCCGTCTTCAGCAGTTCGGGCAGCGCTTCGAGCATCCACAGTCTGAAGTCGGTCGCCACCTGGTCGTTGCGGCTGCGTCCGGTGTGCAGCTTGCCGGCGGT
>JADGOP010000340.1 GCA_017882935.1 Actinomycetota bacterium | reverse complement strand
TCGCGAGCGCGCGCCTCGAGGTTGGGCCCGGGCGCCACCTCGACCTGCACGAGGCGGAACGCCGCGCCGAAGCGTGTGGCCGCGTCGCGCACCAGGTCGGCTTCGCGGGCGGTGCCGTCGCGCAGGCCGTGGTCGACGTGGACCGCCGTGACCGCGCACCCCGCGGCGCGGGCGAGCACCAGCAGCGCCAGGGAGTCGGCCCCGCCCGACACCGCGGCGGTGACCTCGGTCCCCGCGGCCGGGAAGGTGCAGCGCGAGAGCAGGTCGGGGATCAGGCGGGGAGCGCTGCCGGCACGGCACCCATGCGGGCCAGCCAGCGGTCGGGATCGCGGATCTCGCCGATGGTGGGCAGGTTCGGCGCCGCTTCCCAGGCCCGGTCGAGCAGCGCCGGCCCGCCGACGGACTCGACCTTCTCGATGAACTCCTCGCCGGCCTCGTACTGCTTGAGCTTGGCCTCGAGGCCGATGAGCTTCTGCACCAGCCGGATCATGGGGTTGCCCTGCTGGCGACGCTGGTTGAGGACCCGGCTGAAGCGCTCGGCGCTGGGGATGCGGTCGGCGCCGGCCCGGTTCATGGTGACGTCGCCGTGACCCTCGAGCAGGCTCATGAGGCCACTGAGGTGGTCGAGCGCCACGCGCTGCTCGGGCGACGCGAACAGCGCCGCGACGCCACCGTCGTCGAGCGGGTTGCGGCCGGCCCGGAACTCCTCGACCGACCGCGTGAGCGCGCTCAGCACGCGGCTGGGGTCGGGGTCGAGCCCGCTCAGCGTGGTCTCGACGAGCCCGAGGAAGTGCTCGCGCATCCACGGCACGCCGGTGAACTGCGCGCGGTGCGTGGTCTCGTGCAGGGCGAGCCACAACCGGAACTCGCGGGGCGGGAAGGCGAAGCGCTTCTCGAGGCCGAGCACGTTGGGCCCGACGTAGTACACGAGGTCCTGCTCCTCCGGGTGGTCGTCCTCGATGATGAGCAGGTCGTACTGGCCGAGGACGCGGCCCGACATCCAGCCCAGCAGCGCGCCCAGCTCGGCGCCGGCCATGCCCCGCGCGAACGGCGCGATCGGGCCCTTCGACATGCGGTCGCCGAGCTTCTCGGTGACGGGCCGGAGCAGCCGGCGGAACGAGGCCACGTTCGCCCGCACCCAGCCGGCACGGTCGGTGACCCGGGCGCGGGCGGGGCCGGCGAGGCTGTGCAGGCCCGTGGTGTCGGCGACCGCCACCTCGGCCTGGGCGGTGAACTCGTCGAAGTCGGGAGCCAGCGAGGCGTAGTGGTACGACTCGGCGAACAGCTCCCGGCCGGAAGCCCGCAACGCCACGCGCTCGGCCATGGCCCAGTCGACGACGTCGGGCACGGCTACCGGGCTCGGCTTCTCAGCGACGCCGGCCGGGCATGGGGAACTCGCCCGGCGGGTACTTGGGGGCCACGACCTTGACCAGGTAGCCCACCACGCAGAGCAGCAGCACGGTGAGCACGCCGGCCACCAGGAGCGGGGCGATCCAGAACGTCCAGACCTTGGCGTACAGCATGTGTCGCAGCATAGGGGCACGGCGCGGCGAGGCAGGCATCAGGCACGCCCCGGGGGTCAGGCGTCGGGCTCTGCCGCCGGCTCGGTGGCAGGGTCGCAGTCGCGGAGCGCGTCGATGACCCGTTGCCGCAGGGCGTCGGGCGCCTCTTCGCGGCACTTCGTGGACACCAGGATGCGGACCTCGGCCTCGAAGTCGAAGGCCTCGAGACACGGGTTGCAGCCCGCGAGGTGGTCCTTGATCAGGGTCTTGCGCTCGTCGGTGAGCTCACCGTCGAGGAACTCGTAGAGCTCACGCAGTGCGTCGTTGCAGTTCCCGGTCATGGTCCTGGTCTCGGAGTGGTCGGAAGCATCAGGCCGACGGCGGTGCCGCGGCGGGGGCGGAACGGGTGCCGACGAGGCCCCGATCCAAGGCAAACTCGTACAACCGCTTCTGCAGCGCCTTTCTTCCCCGGTGCAGCCGGCTCATCACCGTGCCGATCGGGATGTCGAGGATCTCGGCGATCTCCTTGTAGGAGAAGCCCTCGACGTCGGCCAGCAGCACCGCCATGCGGAAGGTGTCGGGCAGGGCCTCGATGGCGTCCTTCACCTCTGCCTCGGTGAAGTAGTCCATGAGCTCGTCCTCGGCGCTGCGGCCCAGCGTGGCGGCCTCGAGCCCACCGAGGCGGTGGTACAGGAAGAGGTCCTCGACGTCGTCGAGGTCGGTCTCCTCGGGGCGGCGCTTCTTCGCCCGGTAGATGTTGATGTAGGTGTTCGTGAGGATGCGGTAGAGCCAGGCCTTGAGGTTGGTGCCCTGCTCGAAGCCACCGAACCCGCGGTAGGCCCGCAGGTAGGTCTCCTGCACGAGGTCCTCGGCGTCGGACGGGTTGCGGGTCATGCGCAGCGCGGCCGAGTAGAGCGACGACATGAGCGGCATCGCCTGCTCTGCGAACGTCGCTTGATCGGCCATGAGCGGAGGCTACCGCCGTGGGCGTCGGCTGCCGAGGTCGGCGCGGGCCGGCCTCACCACCACGGCGTCGCACCCCCGATGGTCGGCGACGACGACCGGCTCACCGGCAACCACGCCCGACGCGGCACGCCGCGGCGCGACCCCGCGGCCCGGCCCCGGGGCAGCCGGCAGCGAGGGGTAGACGAGCACCTCCCCCGTGGCGGGGCGGTACAGGGCCGGGGTGGCGAGCGGCGCGCAGGCCCACCGACCCAGCACCAGCCGGTCGCCGGGGCGGCCCAGGTGGAAGCGCTCGACCGGGGTACCGGACGCAGCGGCCACGGTGAGCACCTCACCGGACCAGGTGACCGCCTGCGCGCAGCCCGTGCCGAGCAGGTCGGCGTGCGCGGGACCGGCCGGTGGGCACGCGCGTGGGCCCGGTCGCGCACGCACGGCAGTGAGGGCGACCGCGAGGCACACGGCCGCTGCGAGCCCGGAGGCCACGAGCACCCGCACCGGCCGTCCGGCACCGCGTCCGGGCTCCACAACGGCGGGGCGGGGCGGACGCGGTCCCCACTCGACGGTGCGGCGACGACCCGGCGACGGGTCGGCGTCGAGCAGCCGTGGCGAGCGAAAGCCCTCGGGCCCCGGCGCCGCACGCCGCACCTCGTCGGCCCAGGAGCCGAGCGACGTGGCGGCGCCGACCGCCGGGGCGTCGAGCAGGCCCGCCACGGCGCGCGCCTCGGCGGACGGGGCACGACCGGCCGTCGCGCGGTCGAGCACCTCTCGACCCACCTGCGCGAGCGCGGTCCGGTCGACCCCGACGGCGGCTGCGGTCGCGGGCCCTGCCGACCCGAAGTCGGACAGTTGAGGGTGCCCGGCTTCGTCGAGCAGCACGTTGCCGGCGGTCACGTCGCCGTGGGCGGCTCCGGAGGCGTGCACGGCCCCGACGGCATCTGCGACAGCCGCGATCAACTGGGCCGCCTGCCGCACGGTCCACCGCCCGCCGTCATCCGCGGGCTCGTCGAGGGCTGCGGCGAGGGTGCCGCCGCGTGCCCAGCGCGTGACCAGCGCGGGGGCGCCGGGGTCGGGATCTGCCAGCACGG
>JADGOP010000339.1 GCA_017882935.1 Actinomycetota bacterium | reverse complement strand
CTCTTCGGGCCCGTGCAGTGGGTGGCGGTGGCGGTGGCCGCACCGTGCACCCTGGCCGGCGGCTTCCTCGGTGCCCGGCTCGCCGGCCACATCGACGAGCGGGCGCTACGCATCGGTGTGGTGGTGTTCGGCGTCACGGCCGCGGTGCTGCTCGCTGTCTACTGACCCACAGCCGGGGTCCCACCTCGTCCTCGCTGGAACACGTTCCTCGAGGCCGCACCTCGGTCGCTCAACATCACCTCGTCACAGGGCGACCTCTCAGAACAACTGCCTGGTGCTTGCTGGGTCTGCCGAGCGAGTTGCGGCGGCTGCACCGCGACTGCCCGTGCGCTCGTCCTCCTAGAATGCTGACGACCCGTCAGATTCCTCCTCCAGGGGCCCCTGCATGGACTTGTCGCCGACCGACGAGCAAGCGCACCTGCGCGACACCCTCACCCGCTTCCTCGCCAAGGCCGCCTCACCCGAGCGCGTGCGCGAGGCGGAGCCGCTCGGCTTCGACCGCGAGGTGTGGGACGGGCTGGTCGAGATCGGCGCGGTGGCCATGGGCCTGCCCGCCGCGCACGGCGGCGCCGGGGCCGCGCTGGCCGACCTCGCCGTGGTCGCCGAGCGCGCCGGCTCGGCCATCGCCCCTGCACCCATCGTCGAGGCCATGGTCGCGGCCCGCCTGCTCGCCGCCTTCGCCGGCCCCGACGACACCTGGCTCGGGCGCGTGGCCGAGGGCACCGCGCTCCTGACGCTCGCGGTCCGTCTGGCCACCGCGGGGCTCGCCACGCTCGTGCCCGGGGGTGCCGTCGCCGACGCCGCACTCGTGCTCGACGCCGACTCCCGCGACCTCGTGCTCGTGCCGCTGCAGCCGAGCGACTCGGCCATCGACAACCTGGCGAGCTCACCCCTGGCCGACATCGCCACCACGGGCACCGACCGGGTCGTGCTGGCGTCGGGCGACGCCGCCGCGACCGCGTACGCCGTCGCGCTCGACGAGTGGCGTGCCCTCACCGCCTGCTGGCTGGGTGGCCTGTCGCGCGCCGCCCTCGGCCTGGGCGTGCAGTACGCCAAGGACCGCAAGCAGTTCGGCGTACCGATCGGCTCCTTCCAGGCGGTGCAGCACACGCTCGCCGACGTGGCCACCGACCTCGACGGCGCCGAGCTCCTCGCCGCCAAGGCGGTGTGGGCGCTCGACGAGCACGAAGCGGTTGCCGACCGGTTCGCGTCGATGGCCTTCTCGTTCTCCGCGCAGACCGCCGAGCGGGTGGCCTCGGCCGCGCTCCACTTCCACGGTGGCTACGGCTTCATGGAGGAGTACGACGTCCAGCTCTACTTCCGGCGCGCCAAGGGCACCCGGTTGCTCCTCGGCGACCCACGCGGCGAGCTGCTCGTGCTGGCCGACCGCATCTTCCCCGGCGCCACCGCGCCGGAGACCACCCAGCCCGCGGTGGTCGCCTCGGCCGCGCTGCCGGCCGACCGCGAGCGGCGCGGACCCGACTTCCGCCTCGGGGCCGACGTCGAGGCGTTCCGTGACGAGGTGCGGTCGTTCCTGGCCGAGCACGTCACCGATGACGTCGTCGAGCAGGCCTACCGCACCGGCACCGTGCACAACTGGGACCTCCACCGCGCCATGGCCACGCAGGGCTGGATCTCGGCCGGCTGGCCCACCGAGTACGGCGGCGGCGGGCGCTCCCCGCTCGAGATGAACGTGCTGAGCGAGGAGATGTACCTCTCGGGTGCGCCGGTCGACGGCATCGGTGTGGCCAGCCTCGTGGCGCACACCATCCTGCTCGAGGGCTCGGACTGGCAGAAGGCCACCATCGTCCCCCGCATCCTGTCGGGCGAGGTCATCTGCTGCCTCGGCTACAGCGAGCCCGAGTCGGGCTCCGACGTGGCTGCCTGCGCCACCAAGGCCGAGCGCGACGGTGACGAGTGGGTCGTGAACGGCCAGAAGATGTTCACCACGCTCGCCCACGAGGCCGGCTACGTGTTCCTGCTCACCCGCACCAACACCGAGGTGGCCAAGCACAAGGGCCTCACCATGTTCGTAGTGCCGATGGACACGCCCGGCATCGACATCACCGCGGTGCACACCATGGGCGGCGAGCGCACCAACATCACCTACTACGACGACGTGCGGGTGCCCGACCAGTTCCGTGTGGGCGACGTCGACGCGGGGTGGAAGGTGATGATGACCGCCCTCGTCTTCGAGCGGAACGCCGCCTGGTACGGCGAGGCGGTGCGCCTGCTCGACCACGCCGCGCACTGGGCCGCGTCCGCCATCGGGCCCGACGGCACGCCCCGGCTCACCGACCCCCTCGTGCGCGAGCGCCTCGCCCGTGGCGCCATCGGCAACGAGGTCTCGAACCTGCTCGGCTGGCGGGCCGCCTGGCTGGCGTCCACGGGCGTGCTGCCGAGCACCGAGGGCACCATGGCCAAGCTCTTCACCACCGAGCACTACCAGCGGTCGGCCAACGACTTCATCGACCTGTTGGGCGCCGACGGCCTCCGCCGGCACGGCAGCCCCGGCGCGCCGGCCGACGGTTGGATCGAGGCCACCTACCGCCACTGCCAGGTGACCACCATCTACGGGGGCACCAGCGAGGTGCTGCGCGGCATCGTCGCCGAGCGCGGCCTCGGCCTCCCCCGCAACCGCTGACCGCAACCGCCCAATCTTCCGCGAATGTTCTGTGGGAAGCCCCGGAAAACGGGCACTTCTGGCGCTAGCTACAGCAAGCACCACCACGAGAGGACCTGAGATGGGAACGCTGATCGACCGGGCCGAGACCGAGATCGCCTTCGTCGACGGGGGTGACCGCCTCCTCGTCGGGGCCGCCGACCTCGAGCAGGCCACCGGCTGGGTGCTCAAGCCCGAGGGCCTGTGTCGCGGCGACGTGTGCGTGCCGGTGCGCGACCGCAGCGCGCTCGTCGACGACGAGGGCCGCATCGACATCGACGCGTTCGCCACCGCGCTGGGTCGGGTGGCCGCAACCGACGTCGCCAACGGTGTGGCCGTGCTGGGCGACGGCGGAGCCGACCGCCGGGCCGCGCTCGAGTCTCTCGAAGCGCCCGACATCGAGCTTCCCGGCGTCGACGGCAAGTCGCACCACCTGTCGGAGTGGAACGGCCGGAAGCGGGCCATCGTGGCGTGGGCGAGCTGGTGCGGCTGCCGCTACGAGCTGCCCGCGTGGCAGGCCCTGCGCGCCGAGCTGGCCCCGACCGGGTTCGAGGTGCTCAGCATCTCGATGGACGACGACGTCGAGGCGGCGCGCCCCTGGGTCGACGAGGCCCAGCCGAGCCCCGAGTTCCCGGTGCTCGTCGACCCCGACCACCGCATCGCCGAGCTGTACGGCGTCGTGAACGTGCCGTCGGTCGTGTGGATCGACGAGCACGACCGGGTGGTCCGCCCCCCGGTGATCGCGCCCGGCGACGACCAGTTCCGTGAGTTCACCGAGATCGACAGCAACGTGCACCACCAGCAACTGCGCGACTGGGTCGAGCACGACACCCTGCCCTACGACCCTGCCGAGGCCAAGGCCCACATCACGCCACCCACCGACGAGCTGCAGCAGGCCCGCGCCGAG
>JADGOP010000338.1 GCA_017882935.1 Actinomycetota bacterium | reverse complement strand
CATCTTCCAGCACGCCGACCGCCCGGGCTCGCTCCTGGCCATCCTCCAGGAGTTCGCGGCCCGCTCCATCAACCTCACCCGGCTCGAGTCGCGGCCCACCAAGTCGGGCCTGGGCAACTACTGCTTCCTGATCGACTTCGAGGGCCACGTCGCCGACGAGGTGGTGGCCGACTGCCTCCGGTCGCTCAAGGCCGAGCAGTCCGACGTGAAGTTCCTCGGCTCCTACCCCGCAGCGGGTGCCGAGGGTGCCGAGGTGCGCGCCGACGTGGCCGCCGCGTTCCGGGCCGCCGACGAGTGGCTCTCCGGAATCCGCGCCCGCATCACCTGAACCCTGCTACGCCCGCCTGAGCACGGCGACGAGGAAGTCGGCGTCGTCTCGGAAGGGGTGCAGCTCCCACGTCGCGAGCTCGAGGTCGACGGCCAGGCCGGCCTCGGCGACGTCGGCGTGGAACTGGCCGAACGGGTAGTCGCGCCCTGCGCCGAACCCCACCACGATGCGGCCGCGGCCGCGCAGGTGCAGGCCCAGCCGTCTGAGGACCTCGGCCCGGGTGCCTGGTGCGAGGTACGGCATCACGTTGCCGGCGCTGACGATCACGTCGAAGCCTTCGGCGATGCCCCGAGCGGGCAGGTCGAGCTCGGCCAGGTCGGAGAGCAGCCAGGTCGGCCCTTGGTGGTCCGCCTCGGCGGCCGCGATGAGCACGGGATCGGCGTCGACGCCCACCACCTCGTGCCCGAGCCGTGCCAGCGCTCCGCCGACGCGGCCCGGCCCGCAGCCTGCGTCGAGGATGCGGGCGTGTCGTGGGGCCATGGCGTCGACCAGTCGGGCTTCGCCGTCGATGTCCTTCCCGGCCGCGGCCAGCTCCCGGAAGCGCGCGGCGTAGCGCTGCGAGTGACCGGGGTCGCCGGCGATCATCTGGGCCCACCGGCTCTGCTCGACCACGGCTCCCCTTTCGGTGTCTGGACGGCTACGGCTTGGGCAGCGGGACCGGGGCACCACCGGCGGGGGCCACGAGTCGGAGCGACGTGATCACCACGTTGACGTCGCCGGCGTCGTCGGTGACGATGCTCGCCACGGTGTAGGGCCCCGATGGCGGTGCGGCCGAGAGGTCGCCGACGATCTGGATGTCGACGTCGTGGTCGAGCACCGTGAGCGACGGAGGCAGGCCGAGCACCTGCCAGTGGCGGGACCCGTCGCCGCCCGTCGCCTCCTCGTTGCCGACGACCCCGGCCGGTTGGCCGACGGTGATCGAGGTCAGGTGCGGCTCCGAGATCGTGAGGCTGACGCGCTCCTGCGCGACCGAGGCGTACTCGGCGCTGTCGGCGAGCGCCGTCGCCACGGCCAGGTCGCCGGCTGTGGTTGCGTCGACCGCCTCCCAGTGAGCGAACGTGGCGGCGGTGGGGGCCCGCTCCAACAGGCGAAGGTAGAGCGCCTTCACGCGGTCACCGCGGGCTTCGAGCGAGCCGTAGACCTGTTGTGCCACGTAGAGCCGCCCCCTGGCCGAGGCCTGCGCCACCCGGGAGGCGGCGACCGATGCGCTCGGGGCGCGGTTCAGGGCCGAGCGGTACAGCGCGGTCACCCAGGCTGCGTTGTTGTTGCCGTTCGCGCCGAAGTACTCGGCCGATGCGTACAGCTCCTCCGCGTTGCCTGCGACGGTGTCGTGGCCGGCCTGCACGGCGACGACCCGGGCGTGCAGCGATGCGCTGCTCGGGACCCGTCGCATGAGGGCGTAGTAGAGGCGGCTGATCTGTTCGACGACCGCTGACTCCGAGGTCGCGACATGGGCGACGACGGCCGCCTGCGACGACGTGCCTGCGGTCAACCGGTCACTCCAGTACGCCAGCGACGTGGCGCTCGGCGGCGCATCGAGGAAGTCTTCGTACGTGAACGTCACCACGTGCTGCGCCGGGGTGCCGAAGACCGCCGGGGCCACGCCCTGAGCGGGCGCGGCGGTCAGGACCGACGCGACCGCTGCCAGGCAGGCAGCAAGACGGATCGTGTGCTTCATGGCGTGAGCCCCCCTCGGATGCAGGTTCGTGCGGGCCGAGACTAGGGGCTGCCGGCATGGCCACCGTCCGCCGCCCACGAGTGGCTCTCCGGCACCCGCCCCCGCGTCACCTGACCCGACCGGGAAGACATTTGGCGCTCCGGATGCCAGAATTCTCCGCCAAGTGCGTGGAGGAGAGGGCGGCGTGGTCCCGGAGGCGGTGAAGCTCCGGTGGCGGCACCCACATGGCCGGGGAGGGCCCATGGGACACGACCTGATGGGGTTCTGGAACGAGCTGGTCGCGTGTGCCGGCGACGTGGACGGCGTGCTGCGCCTCGCCGCGCAGCGCGCCGCCGAGCTGATCGGTGAGGGCAGCGTGGTCTCCGTGCTGTCGGCCGACGACCGGACGCTCGAGCTGGCAGCGATGTTCCACACCGATCCCCAACTCGACCGGGTCCTGCACCAGTCGCTCGCGGGCATCTCGGTGTCGACCGGCGAGGGCCTCGCAGGGATGGTGGCGGCGAGCCGGGAGGTGGTGATGCTCAGCGACCTCGCTTCGGATGCGATTGCAGACCTCTCCTCGGCGCCGTGGCGGCCGTTCCTGGAGCACCATCCGGTCAACTCGCTGATCATCGTCCCGATGGTGGTGAACGGAGACGTGGTGGGCACGTTCGCGGTGATCCGCACCGGCACCGCAACCCCGTACCTCGACGACGATCGCCTTCTGCTCGAGGCCCTGGCGGAGCAGACGGCACTGGCGGTGGCCGCGGCCCGGGCCGGATCGTCGGAGGTCGGCCCGGCCGAGTACGAGGCCATCTTCCGTCACAGCCTCGACGGCGTGCTCCTCACGACACCCGACGGCCAGATCCTGGCCGCCAACCCCGCAGCCTGCGAGATCCTCCAGCGGAGCGAGGCCGCGATCTGCCGTGTCGGTCGGGCCGGCCTGGTCGTCGAGGATGACCACCGGGTGGAGCAGCTGGTTGCGCTCCGGGCGGTGCGGGGCCGGGCTCGGGGCGAGCTGACGTTGCGTCGTGGCGACGGCGACCCGTTCGTCGCAGAGGTCTCGTCCGCGCTGTTCACGACTTCAGACGGCGCGGCGCGCACCGTGCTCATCTTCCGTGACGTCAGCGAGCAGGTCGCCTCGCGGGACCAGCTCGAGCGCCGGCGTGCCGAGCTCGAGGACCTGGTCGACCACGACCCGCTCACGGGACTGCTCAGCCGCCGCGGCTTCACGGCCGCGGCCGAGGGGCTGGTGGCGTTCGCCGATCGTGAGGGGGCGAGCCTCCTGGTCGCCTTCTTCGACCTCAACGGCCTGAAGGCCATCAACGACGAGCTCGGGCACTTCGCGGGTGACGACGCCATCCGGCGGATGGGTGAGGCGATCACCGGCGCGGTCCGGGAGATCGACGCCGCAGCCCGGCTCGCGGGTGACGAGTTCGTGGTGCTGCTCTACGGCGCCTCGGACGCGGAGGCCCGGCTCGTGATCGGGCGCATCGCCGAGGCGCTGGCCGATCCGACATCCCGCGGGCCGAGGTTGACCTTCAGCGTCGGCACCGCGGCTCGGGCGAGCGGGTCGTCCGAGACCGTCGACGAGCTGCTGAAGCTCGCCGA
>JADGOP010000337.1 GCA_017882935.1 Actinomycetota bacterium | reverse complement strand
CCTCACCCGCGCCACCCGATCGTGAGCCGACCCGAGTGATCCTCACCCTCACACCCAGCCCCACCGTCGACTTCTCGGCCGAGGTCCCCGCGCTGGTGCCCGACCGCAAGCTGCGGGCCGGCATCTCGGCCTTCCAGCCGGGCGGTGGCGGGGTCAACGTCTCGCGGACGTTGCACGACCTCGGCGTCGACACCATCGCCATCGTGGCGGTGGGCGGCCTACCCGGCGAGATCGTGGTGAGCCGCCTGGCGGCGCTCGGCATCGACACCCTGGCGGTGCCCACGCACTCCGACACGCGCTGGGCGGAGATGCTGCGCGACCAGTCCACGGGCCTGCAGTACCGCATCATCGCCGACACGCCCGCGCTCGTCGAG
The DNA here is from genome assembly GCA_017882935.1 of Actinomycetota bacterium. Lineage (GTDB taxonomy): Bacteria > Actinomycetota > Acidimicrobiia > Acidimicrobiales > Iamiaceae > JADGOP01. The sequence continues at coordinate 3,226 of JADGOP010000337.1, read as the reverse complement.
GACGAGTGGCGGGCCTGCATCGCCGCGGTCGAGGCGCGGGCGGTCGACCCACTCCGCCCGGCCGGCCACGTGGTGCTGAGCGGAAGCATCCCGCACGACGTCCCCGACCTGTTCGTCCACCAGCTCGCCCAGGTCTGCGCCCGCCTCGGTGTGCCGTTGGTCGTCGACACGTCCGGGCCCGCGCTGGCTGCGGCCGTGGCGGCCCGCGTCGACCTGATCAAGCCCAGCCGGGGCGAGCTGGCCGCGCTCATGGGCGTCGGCACCGGCGAGCTCGACCATGTGGGCGCGGCGCGCGACCTGGTGCGGCGTGGGGTGGGGACGGTGGCCGTCTCGCTCGGGGCCGACGGCGCGTTCGTCGCGTCGACCGAGGGGGAGGTGCGACTGCGACCCCCGGCCGAGGAGGTGGCCAGCACCGTCGGTGGTGGAGACGCCATGGTCGCCGGGATCCTCGCGGGCCTCGAATGGGGTCGGTCGATGCTCGACGCGGCCCGGTACGGCGTGGCACTGGCGAGCGCCACCTGCCTCACACCGGCCGGCGAGGCCGCCCGCGCGGACGACGTTGCGCGCCTCGACGCCCTGCTGGCCACCACCAGCTGAGTCCTGCGGGCATCGGGGAGCCGTCACCCGGCGAGCAGCCCGGCGACCGTCGCGAACGAGAAGCCGCGGGCGCGCAGACCGGCGATGACCCGCCGCAGCGCCGCATGGTCGGCGGACTGCGACCCGACGTGGAAGAGGTAGATCGCACCGGGACGCGCCGCCGTCGGGTCGAGGCATCGGCTGACGATCTGGTCGGCGCCGAGGCCCTTCCAGCCCAGCGAGTCGAGGCTCCACAGCACCTCGTAGTGGTATCCGGCAGCCGCCACGTCGACGCGTACCGAGGGATCCTCGTCGCCGTACGGCGGTCGGAACCACGGGGCGGTGGCGGCGACGCCGGCGGCCCGTATCGCGGCGTCGCCACGGATGAGCTCCGAGCGGCGCTCGGCCGCGGACAGCGGAGCGGTCGCCGTGGAGACGCCGGTGAACGAGCGGTGGTCGTAGGTGTGGTCGAGGATCTGTCCCGCTGCAGCCATGCGGCGGACGAGCGACGGGTTGGCCTGCGCCCAGACCCCCGTCACGCCGAAGCTGGCCGGCACCCGCTCCGCCGTGAGGGTGTCGAGGACCTCACCCGCATACCCGGCATCGGACCCGGCGTCGAACGTGAGGGCCACGACACGCCGGTTCGTCGGCCCCTGCCGCACCACCACCGCGGGCCCCGCCGGTGTGGTGGTGGGCGACGGCTGGGCCGAGGTCTGCGGCGCGGTCGGCCCGACGGTGGGAGCCACGCTCTGCACGGAGGTGGACGTCGAGGACGTCGTCGTGCCGGGTCGCGTGGTGGTGCGCGGCCCGGTTGAAGCGGGCCGGCGGGAGGTGGGTGCGCGCACCGAGGTGGGGGCCTCCGAGCGGGTCGGGTGGGAGCACCCGGTCAGCCCGACGCCCAGCGAGACGCCCACCACCACTGCCGCACACCGGAACCGACGACCCGAGCTCACGGGATGCATCGTGCCGCGGGCGCGTGACGCTCCCAAGGGGCGAAGGTCACGAGTGCGGTCAGCGCAACGGGTGGTGGACCAGCAGCGGTCGGGGGCTGCGGTTGACGATCTTGGCGGCGACCCGGCCGAGCGCGCTGGACGCGATGCCGCTCCGTCCCTGGGTCGCCAAGGCGACCAGGGCGACCGGATACGACGCCGCGTACTCGGCGATGGCCCCCGCCGGGTCGGGGTCGACGAGCTCGGTCAGCTGGACCGGCCGGTCGCCCGCACCGAGGGTCGCCACCAGCGCCTCCGTCGCCGGCAGGGGGGCACCCGACGCCGCGGTCAGGACCGGGGCCTCGCTCTCGGACCGCACTGCGAGCACGCGGGGTGCGAGGCCGAGGGCGGCGGCCCAGGCCGCGGCGATCGGTGCGATGGTGGCCGAGACGTCGGACCCGTCCCAGCACACGAGCAGCTCCCGAGCCCCACCGCCCGGCTCGAACGACGGGCCGATGAGCACCACGGGGTCGCCCAGGTCGCGCACCACCTCGTCGGCCACGCTGCCGAGGACCACCGCACGCAGCCCCGTGCGCCCGTGCGTGGCCATGCACACGATCGAGTCGGGGGAGCCGCGCCGGGCGTTCACCACCGCAGGGCCCGCGGACCGGCCGGCCGCGACCTCGACGTTCGCCCGGGGCAGGTCGCGGGCGCTGATGACGCGGTGCAGGTACTGCTCGTCCTCGGCCGGGTCGAGGGCGAAGGTCGACGTGAAGAGGAGCAGGTCGGCATCGAACGCCTCGGCGAGCCACCGGGCGGTTCCCAGGGCCGTCTCGGCGTGGTCGGACCCATCGAGCGGGACGACGACGGTCTTGACCATGGGGGACCTCCGAGGGTGGGGCAGACGGTGGGGCGTGGTGACTCCCCAGGATCCTTGTCGATCCGCACGCCCCCGACCAGGGCCGGAGGTCCCACGCTCCGCCACCGCGTACGATCGGCCGCTGACCACCCCGCCCGCGCCCAGGAGGCGAGCATGGCGATCGACCCGGATGCCCCGGCCGACGGCGGGAGCGCCCCCGATCCCGATGAGCCGCCCGGCGCCTCCTGGTACCGCGTGGCCGGGCGCGAGGACCTGCCCGAGGGTCGCGTCCGGACCGTGGTGGCCGGCTACCAGACGCTCGCCCTCACCCATTGCGGAGGCCGCTACGGCGCTCTCGACGGATTCTCCGAACCCGAAATTGCCGCAAGGACACCCGGATATTTCCACGATGCCCGGCGCGACGCTGGCTGCACCGGCGACCGCCGCGCCGCAATTGACCTGGAAAACGCCTGCGGGCTGGACGGAACTTCCGCCCGGCGAAATGCGCGTCGCCTCGTTCAAGGTGGCCGGCGCGGGCGGCAAGCAGGCGGACGTGAGCGTGATTCCTCTGCCCGGCATGGCCGGCACTGACGCGGCCAACGTCAACCGCTGGCGCGGTCAGGTCGGCTTGCCGGTGGTGACGGACGAAGAATTACAAAAAGCAGCCGAGAAGGTTGAAGCCGGCGGACAGCCGGCACAGCTTTACGACATCGCCGGGACAAATCCCGGCAGCGGCAGCGCGGAACGGATTCTCGGCGTCATCCAGCATCGCGACGGCATGGCGTGGTTCTATAAAATGACCGGTGATGCCGGCCTGGTCGAGCAGCAGAAACCGGCTTTCGCCGAATTTCTCAAATCACTC
>JADGOP010000336.1 GCA_017882935.1 Actinomycetota bacterium | reverse complement strand
CCGCCCTGCACCTGCGCTCGCTCACCTGCGTCGGGTCCATCGGTTCCCCCTCTCCCGACACCCCGGCCTGCGAGTACGACTCGAACACCACCACCCTGCTCTCCATCACCCGGTCCGAATACGAGCTCGTGTGGACGGGGGCCAAGGGCGTCACCTTCCAGCTGCAGATCTGTGCCGTGTCGGAGTCCGACCCGCCGGATCCGCTCCCCGACGAGGCCTGCGTCACGAAGGCCGTCTCCGTGGCGAGCTGACCCTCGACCGGGCTGCCGAGGGCCGCCCACGGCGACAGGATGGAGGCATGGACCTGGAGGTCGTCGTCGGCGACATCACCGTGTTGGAGACCGATGCCATCGTGAACGCCGCCAACTCGTCGCTCCTCGGTGGAGGTGGCGTCGACGGCGCGATCCACCGGGCCGCGGGTCCGGAGCTGCTGCGCCACTGCCGCCGGCTCGGTGGCTGCGAGGTCGGCCGGGCGAAGGTGACGCCGGGCTTCGCCCTGGCCACGACGTGGATCATCCACACGGTCGGCCCGGTGTGGCGCGGGGGGCACGACGGCGAGCCCGAGCTCCTGGCGTCGTGCTACCGGGCCTCGCTGACCTGTGCCGACGAGGTCGGCGCCCGCACCGTGGCCTTCCCGGCGATCTCGACCGGCGTCTACGGCTACCCGATCGGGGAGGCCGCCGTCGTCGCCCTCGACGCGGTCACGTCCTCCGGCACCGACGTGCAGGCGGTCACCTTCGTGTGCTTCGACGACGCGAACCGCCGGGCCTACCGGGCCGCCCTCGGCTCTTGAGCCGGTGGGCTCGACCCTCAGGGCTCGGTCGCGAACGCCTCGGCCAGCCCACTCACCATCCAGGACGCCGACGGGGGGACGGACTGGTCGAGCGGGGCACGGATGCTCAGCGCCTCGAGGAGCCCCACCGCGTCACCGGTGAGGGTCAGCTCGACATCCGCCTCGCCGGACCGCACCAGCACCTCATCGCCGATGTCGACGACCACGCCGAGATCGGGGTCGGTGACGTGGACGGCGAACGCGCCGCGTTCGGCGGTGCCCCTGTTGAGCGCCAGCGCCGGGCTGAGGGCGGCCGCGTAGCGGATGGACGCGGCGATCTCGTCGGGCTCCTCGTCGGGCGTGCCGCCCAGTGGGAGCAGGATGTCGCGCTCGTGGACCCACGAGTCCCACAGCGCGTGGTGCGCAACGGCACTCACGCTGAGGTGTCCGGGCGGCGCCTCCGCCAGCGTCGACCAGCCGGCATCGTCGAGCGAGGTCAACAGGTCGACCAGCGCGTCGGTGGACGCCAGGAACTGCTCGAGCACCTGGCCCGTCGGGACACCTTCAGAGGCGGCGACGAACTGGGCCGGCGTTGCCGTCGGGTCGAAGCCGAGGAGGAGCTGCGAGGGCTCACCCCGCAGCCCCGAGGTGATCGAGAACACCCAGAAGCCATTGGTGGTGTCGAGGTGGGAGATGACGTCGCGGTTCGACCAGCCCGCGCACCGGCTGGGCTGAGCCCACTGCTCGTCGGCGAACGAGGTGACCGCGGCGGCCAACCGGCGGCGCTGGCGGGCGACGGGCTCGAGGACGTCGGCCGGTGAGCCGTCGAGGAGGATGACCGGATCAGCGCCGTAGCGCGGCGTCTGCTTCACGCGGAGAGCCTCGCACACCGCTCGGCCCCCGGCCCGGCGGTGCCGCCGCGATCAGGTGCCGCGGCGGTGTGACAGCACGTCGGGGTTCACGACGTTCGTCGGCGTCCCTGCCGCGTAGCTGTTGATCTGGTCGAAGATGTCGGAGAACTGGATCTCCCACTCGTCGGTGGTCACGTAGCCGATGTGCGGCGTGCAGATGGCGTTGTCGAGCTGCAGCAGCGGATCGGCGGTGTCGACGAGCGGCTCCGACTCGTACACGTCGACCGCGGCCATGCCCGGCCGGCCGGCCCGCAGCGCCGCGACGAGCGCGCCGGGCTCGATCAGCCCGGCCCGGCTGGTGTTGACCAGCAGCGCGGACGGCTTCATCCGTGCGAGGTCGGCGGCGGTGACGAGGCCCCGGGTGGCGTCGACGAAGCGCAGGTGCAACGAGATCACGTCGCACTGCTCGAAGAACTCCTCGCGGCTGGCGGCGACCGTGGCGCCCTCGCTCCGGGCCCGCTCCCGCGAGGCCTCGCTCGCCCAGAAGGTGACGTTCATGCCGAACGCCTCGGCGTAGCCGGCCACGACCTTGCCGATCCGGCCGTAGCCGTAGAGGCCAAGGGTCTTGAAGAGGAGCGAGCGGCCGACCCCGTCCTGCCAGCGCCCCTCCTTCATCGACGCGACCTGTTGCGGGATCCGGCGCATGCCGGCGATCACGAGGCCCCACGTGAGCTCGGCGGTGGCGTACGACGCGGCTCCCTGGTGGAGGTCCGACGAGACGACGATGCCGAGCCGGGTGCACGCGTCGACGTCGATGTGGGGGTACACGCTCCGTTGGCTGATCAGCCGGAGGCGGGGGAGGCGCTCGAGCAGCGCGGCGCGGATCTGGGTGCGCTCCCGGATGAGCACGAGGGCATCGGTCTCGTGGAGCCGTCGGGCGAGCTCGTCGATGTCGTCGGTGTGGTCGTTCCACACCGTCACGTCGTGGTCGGCGAGCTTGTCGAAGCAGTCGAGCCCCCGGAGCGTGTCGAAGTAGTCGTCCAGGATCGAGACCTTCATGGCCGTGCAGCCTCGCGCCCGGGACGGACGGACAGCTCCATCCAGGCGTCGTTCGGGGCGAAGCCCGCGCGCTCGTAGAGCGGCCGGCCGTCGGGGGTCGCCTTGAGGAACACCCGCCGGACGTGGCGGTCGGCGGCGCCCGCGAGGCACGCCTCGAACAGCGCGTGGCCGACCCCGGACCGACGGTGCTCCGGCTCGACGTAGAGGTTGATGACGTACCCCTCGAGCGTCCGCCCGTCGTCCGGGCGGGGCGGCATGTCCACCAGGTGCACGGACACCACGCCGACGCAGCGACCATCGGCGTCGTCCGCGAACCACGACAGCAGCGTCCCGGCGTTCTGGCCCCGCTCGACGAACGCCCGGGTGTCGGCGGCGACCTCGTCGACGAACGTGCCCGGTTGGACACCGGCGTGCTCGGCCAGGAAGGTGAGCCGCATCCGAGTCAGGAGGTCGACGTCCCGGGCGCCGGCGCGGCGGATGTGCATGGGTCCGAGTCTGGCCGCGCGCTCCCCGGCCCACGAGGCCATTTCGGTCTGGTGCAGCCGTCTGCAACCGTCGTCGGGCGGTCACCGGAGGGGCTGGCTAGGTTGACCGGCACCCCGCGAAGAGAGGCCGGACCATGGACGAGACGGTACGCCAGCACAAGATCACCCTCGACGAATCCGAGATGCCGACGGCCTGGTACAACGTCGTGCCCGACCTGCCGAGCCCGCCGCCGCCGGCGCTCCATCCGGGCACGCTCGAGCCGGCCGGTCCGGACGACTTCGCGCCGCTCTTCCCGATGGACCTCATCCTGCAGGAGGTCTCGATGGACCGCTACATCGAGATCCCCGGCGCCGTCCTCGACGTGTACCGCCAGTGGCGGCCATCGCCGCTCTTCCGCGCCCACCGGCTCGAGAAGGCCCTCGGGACCCCTGCCC
>JADGOP010000335.1 GCA_017882935.1 Actinomycetota bacterium | reverse complement strand
GCGCGGAGCTGTTCGAGGTGATGCTGGGCGACCCGCGTTCGTGGGGCGACGACCCGGAGGCCTTCACCGCAGCGCTCGCCGAGCAGGGCGCCGAGCCGCTCCCCGACCCTCCCCTCGACTACCCGACCTGGCTCCGCGACCTGCGCGATCATTGGGTCACCGACGGCGGCTGAGGCGGCCCGAACTGCGTCTTCGCCCGAGGTGCCCGATGCCACCGTTCTCCCGGTGGCCCTCCCTACCGACCAGTAGCTAGGCTAGGATCCACGAAACCACCAGCCGTTCCCGGTGGCTGCCACCTTGCGCCGTCCCCCGGAGAGCACCGTGTCAACCGCCATCGCACGACCCGCCGACGAACGGGTGAACTGGACCGCCTCGATCCCGTTCTTCCTCGTCCACCTGCTGCCCCTGCTCGCCATCTTCACGGGCGTGACCTGGCAGTCGGTCGTGCTGTGCGTGGTCCTCTACTACGGCCGCATGTTCTTCATCACCGCGGGCTACCACCGCTACTTCTCGCACAAGAGCTACAAGACCAACCGGGTCTTCCAGTCCATGCTGGCGTTCGGCGGTGCCTCGGCAGCCCAGAAGGGTGCCCTCTGGTGGGCGAGCCACCACCGGCTCCACCACCGCTACTCCGACACCGAGCTCGACATCCACTCCCCCCAGAAGGGGTTCTGGTGGAGCCACGTCGGTTGGATCCTCGCGAACAAGTTCAAGGAGACCGACTACGACCTCATCAAGGACTACTCCAAGTACCCGGAGCTGGTCTGGCTCAACAAGCACGACTGGGTGGCCCCGTGGTCGCTCGGCATCGCCTCGTACCTCATCGCCGGCTGGCCCGGCCTGCTGATCGGCTTCTTCCTCTCCACGGTGCTGCTGTGGCACGGCACCTTCACGGTGAACTCGCTCAACCACGTGTTCGGGCGGCGCCGCTACGCCACCACCGACACCAGCCGCAACAGCGCCATCCTGGCCGTGTGGACCATGGGCGAGGGCTGGCACAACAACCACCACTACTACGCCGCCTCCGCCCGCCAGGGCTTCTTCTGGTGGGAGCTCGACGTGAGCTACTACATCCTCAAGATGCTGAGCTGGGTGGGCGTGGTGCGCGACCTCAAGGTCCCGCCGGCACGGGTCAAGGCAGCGGCCCGGGTCCGCGACGGCCAGTTCGACATCGGCATGTTCCGGGCCCAGTGGAACAAGGCCACCGCCACGCTCACCGACGCCGGTCAGGCGCTCGCCCAGAACCACCTGGGCGCCCCCGCCGACGCGGCCGTGCCGGAGCTCGTGGCCTCGCCCGAGCTGGTGTCGGCCTCCGTGGGCGCCCCGTCGGGCCCCACGACGGTCACGGCGGAGGCCGAGCAGGTCCTGGCCACCGCGACCCTCGACGACCACGCCTCTCGGCGCGACCAGGTCGAGAGCGCGCTGCGGTCGAACAAGGCGGCGCTCGACGAGTGCCTCCAGAACGCGCTGCGCCAGGCCGAGGAGTTCGCCAAGGCCACCCGCGTGGGTCAGCGCCAGCTCCTCGCCGACTGACGGACCGCCCGCAGAGCTGCGGTTCCGGGGGTGTTCGACGCCCCCAGAAGGGCGTCAGCCACCCCCGAGAAGCGGGCCGCGGGTCGAGCTAGGGGACGAGCCCGGCGCTGAGCTTGGCGAGGGCGTCTTCCTCGCTCACGTTCAGGGCGAAGCTGAGCTCCGACACCAGGATGCTGCGGGCCCGCTCGAGCATCGACTTCTCGGCGGTCGACAGGCCCTTGCCGGCCTCACGCAGGGCCAGGTTCCGGACCACTTCGGCGACCTGGTAGACGTCGCCCGACTTCATCTTCTCCTGGTGGTTCTTGAACCGCCGGCTCCAGTTCGAGGGCTCGCGCACGTCACGCTTGCCGATGAGCCGGAAGAGGTCGTCGACGTCGGACTGGCTGATCGGCGGGCGCATGCCCACCTCGTCGGCCTTGTTGGCCGGGACGCGCAGCGTGAGGTCCCCATGGACCATCTCGAGCACCAGGTACTCGGTCTTCTCGCCGGCGAGCTCGCGGCTCTCCTTGCGCTTGATGATCGCGGCCCCGTGGTGGGGGTAGACGACGCGGTCGCCGACTTTGAAAGCCAAGGCTCCTCCAGGAAGCGGTGAACGCCGACCCACCGCCGCGCCGAAGCCTCGGGAGCCGTGATCGGGGTTTCCCATTGTGACAGGTCGGGACCGAAATCCCGAACTCGATCACCCTCAATCGCCGGCGGGGCGGATCCACACGCGGTCGCCGTCGTCGAGGGTCGCCATCACGTCGACGGCGTCCTTCTCGTCGCGGCGTCCGTGCATCGACTGCTTGCAACCCGCCCCGTCGGTGCCGAAGCGCCAGAAGTGGGTGGTGCAGACGATCTCCTCGCCGTCGACCACCCCGACCGCCCGGAGCGACGACCACTGGTGCGGGCAGCGGTCGTCCATGGCCACCACCCGGCCGCCCTCGGACCGCCACACCACCAGCGGGCCGCGGTCGTCGTGGTCGAAGCCCACCACCCCGCCCGGGGGGAGGAGCTCGGAGTGGACCACCGGTACCCAGCCCTCGTCCGCTGCCTCGTGAGCTGCCTCGGGCGCGCCGAGCAGGGCCTCGGCCACCACCACGTCGTCTCCGAGCGCCATGCGTCCCGGGTCGTCCATGCCTCGCCCTCCTCGGGTGCAACGCGCGAGCCTCCGACCGCCTCGCGCAACCCGCAACGATTGTGGCAGGCTCAGGGGTCATGTTCAGCGACCTTCTCGACGGCAACGCCCGCCACCTGGAATCCTTCACCCCCACCACGCTGTCCCGCACGCCCCGGCGAGCCCTCGCCATCGTCACGTGCATGGACTCACGAGTCGACCCCTTGCGCCTCTTCGGCCTCGAGCCGGGCGACGCCATGGTGCTGCGCAACGCCGGCGCCCGGGTGTCCGACGAGGCCCTCAAGGGCTTGGCCGTGGCCATCGACCGGCTCGGCGTGAAGCGGGTGGCGGTGATGCACCACACCGACTGCCAGTCGGGCGCCACCCTCGACGACCTGCGCGACGACCTGGCCCGCGCCGCCGGTCTCGAGGCCCTGCGCGGCATCGAGATCGCGGGCTTCGTGGTCGACGTCACCACCGACGTCGTGACGCCCATCGAGTAGTTCGGTTCACTGCACCAGATGCGCGCGCCACGCGCGCTTTCCGTTCAGTGAATCGCCCTCGAGGTGACCCAACAGGGCGCGGACCACGTACTTGGGGCGCTCGGTGAGGTCCTCATAGGTGAAGACGACGACGCGCAGGCCCAGCGCGACCAGCCCACTGGCCCGCTCGGCGTCGTGCTGGCGCTCACGCCGCGTGGCGTGGCTGCCATGGCCGTCGAGTTCCACCACCACGCCCTCGTCGAAGAAGAGCCCGTCGACCCGGACAACCCGCCCGGAGGGCAGCTCGATCTCCACCTGGAGCTGCGGCCGAGGCACCCCGGCTGCGTCGAGGATGCGCAGCAACTCCCGCTCCAGCCACGACTCGGGCCGCGGGCCTTCGAACCCGTCGTGCAGCAGCCCCTCGACCTTGGCGACTCCCCGCCGACCGCTCCCCCGCAACGCCGCGAACCGAGCCGCGACCTCGTCGGCACACAGCG
>JADGOP010000334.1 GCA_017882935.1 Actinomycetota bacterium | reverse complement strand
CGCCGGGGCCCCCGAGGCCACCGACTACATCGAGGTCGACCCCGGCAACGTGCTGCTGGTCGACGTCGATGCCACCACCTGCACGGTCGAGCCCCGCCGGGTGGGTCGCTGGCAGTTCGTGCTGCAGCGCGTCGAGCTGTCGGGCCCGGCCGACATCGAGGCCCTCGCGGCCTTCCTCGAGGCGCTTCCCGACAAGTCCCACACCATCGTCAAGCTGGCCCTCGTGGGGCAGCTCTCGCTGGCGCTCAAGGACGAGCTCGACCGGGTGCTCGAGCACCACACCGACCTGCTGGCCGCCCTCGAGCACTGGGAGCGCCACACCGACCTGGTGGTCCTGCCCGACGTGGGCGACTTCGACGAGCTGCAGCTCTCGGGCTTCGCCCACGACGCGCTCGACGACCTCCGTGCGCTCGCCCCCGGCTCCGACGCCTCGGCCGACACGGCGCGCGACGCGCTGGGCCTGCTCTACCGACTCGCGAGCGCCGACCGATGAGGCTCCACCGCATCACGCTGCGCAACTACCGAGGAGTGGTCGCGTCCGAGGTGCTGCTCCCCACCTCCGGCGTCGTCATCATCGAGGGCGACAACGAGATCGGCAAGACCTCGCTCGCCGAGGCCGTCGACCTGCTGCTCACCTACCCCGACTCGTCGTCGCACCGCCGCATCAAGGCCATCCAGCCCATCGGCCGCGACGAGGGGCCCGAGGCCGAGGTCGAGCTGTCGTCCGGCCCCTACCGCTTCGTCTACCGCAAGCGCTGGTGCCGGCAGAAGCTCACCACGCTCGACGTGCTCGAGCCGCACCGCGCCCAGTTCACGGGCAAGGAGGCGCACGACCGGGTCGAGGCCATGCTCGCCGAGACGCTCGACAAGCCGCTGTGGGACGCGCTCCGCCTCGAGCAGGGCACCGAGCTCACCCAGGCCGGGCTCAACGTGGCGTCGCTGGGCCGGGCCCTCGACGTGGCCGCGGGCGGCGACCGTGCCGGCGACCGCGAGGACGCCCTGTGGGAGCGCATCTGCGCCGAGCGCGACCGCTACTTCACGCCCAGCGGCCAGGTCCACCGTGAGCGGGCCGCGCTGGCCGCGCGGCTCGAGGCCGCCCGGGCCCGCACCCTCGAGGCCGAGTCGCTCCTGCGCGACCTCGACGACGCCGCCGACGAGGTCGCCCGCCTGGCGGTCGAGGCCCGGGCGCTCGAAGGCACCAAGGCCGAGCAGGAGCGCAGCGAGGCGGCGCTCGACGCCCAGGTCCAGGTGGTCACCCGCCGCCGCGCCGAGGTGCGCCAGCTCCGGGCCGAGCGCGACCTGGCGGCGCTCGAGGGCGAGCGCTGGCTCGGTGTCGGCAGCCGTCGCGACGACCAGGTCGACGCCGTCGAGCGGGCCCGCGCCACGCTCACCGGGCAGCTCGCCCAAGTGGAGCAGGGCCAGCCCGTCCGGGCCGCGGCCGAGGCCCGGCGCACCACCACCCACGACGCCCTCAAGCTGGCCCGCGAGGCCCTCCAGCAGGCCGAGCACGGACACCGCCTCGCCCTCGACGACGCCGAGTACCGCCGCCGCCAGATCGAACTCGAGCAGCTCACCGAACGGCGCGACCGCGTCGTCGAGGCCCAGCAGCGCCTCAGCACGGCCGAGGTCGACCTCGAGCAGGCCCGGGTCGACGTCGACCTCGTCGCCCGCATCGAGCTGGCGCACCTCGAGCTCGCCAAGGCCGGCGCCGCCGCGGTGAGCGGTGCGGCGTCGCTCACCGCGCACGCCTTGCAGGACCTGGTGCTCGACATCGACGGGTCCCCCGTCACGCTCGCCGCCGGTGCGGCGCACGACGTCGCGGTCCCCGGCTCGGTGACCGTGTCGGTGCCGGGCATGGTGCGGCTCGAGGTCCGGGCCAGCGCCGACACGCAGGTGCTCGTCGAGCGCGTCGAGTCCGCCCGCCAGCACCTCACCGAGCTGTGCGACGACGGTGGCGTCGCCGACCTCGCCGGGGCCCGCGCAGCGCTGGCGCAGCGCGACCTGGCCGAGCGCACCCGCACCGAGGCCCTCGCCGTCATCGTGCGCGACCTGCGCGACCTCACGCTCGAGTCCCTCACCCAGAAGATCGGCCGGCTCACCACCCGCATCGCCGACTACGCCGCCGGCCGGGGCACCGAGCCGCCGCTGCCGGTCGACCTCGACGAGGCCCAGGCGCTCGCCGCCGACACCGAGCTGGCGGTGCGAGAGCGCCACGCCGACCTGGCCCGCGCCGAGGCCGACGCCGAGCAGGCCGCCTCCGCCCTCGGACAGGCCGCAGTGGTCGATGCCGGGCACACCGCGCTGGTCGAGCAGTCGCGGTCCACGCTCGCGCAGGCCGAGCAGACCCTGGCCGCCGCCCGCGCCGAGCTGGCCGACGACACCATCACCGACGCCATCGCCGCCGCCAGCACCACCCTCGCCACCGCGGTCGAGCGCCTCGCCGCGGCCGAGTCCGAGCTGCGTGCGGCCGACCCCGACACGCTCGAGGCGCTGCTGCAGAACGCCCGCGACGCCAAGGCGCGCTGCGTCGACGCCCTCCACCACAACCGCGACCGGCGGCGCGAGCTCGCGGTCAAGCTCGAGCTCCAGGGCGAGCAGGGCCTGGCCCAGCAGCTCGACGACGCCAAGAGCGAGCTCGACCAGCTCACCCGCGACCACGAGCGCCTCGAGGCCCGGGCCCTCGCCGCCAAGCTGCTCCACGACACCTTCGCCGCCCGCCGCGCCGAGTCGCACCAGCGCTACATCGCCCCCTTCCGGGAGCGCATCGAGCAGCTGGGCCGCATCGTGTTCGGCGACACCTTCGAGGTCGAGCTCGACGACGACCTCAGCATCGCCACCCGCACCCTCGACCACAAGACGGTGGCCTTCGACCAGCTCAGCGTCGGCACGCGCGAGCAGCTCGGCATCCTCAGCCGGCTGGCGTGCGCGGCCATCGTCTCCGCCGACGGCGGCGCACCGGTCATCTTCGACGACGCCCTCGGCTGGACCGACCCCGGGCGCCTCCAGCGCATGGGCGCGGCCATCGCCAGCGCCGGTCGCTCCTGCCAGATCATCGTGCTCACCTGCACCCCCGGCCGCTATGCGAGCGTGGGGACGGCCACGGTCATCCCGCTCGGCGCCTGAGCGCCAGCTCGACCCCGCCCGCCCCAGCCAGCCCGCCCCACCGGAGAGGAGCCCAGGTGTACCGCCACGATGGAGCCGTCGTCGTCAGCCCCACCGACCTCGTCTCCTACCTCGCGTGCGAGCACACCACCGTCCTCGACCACCGGGTGCTCGGCGGCGAGCTCACCCGGCCCGACCAGGCCGACGAGGGCCTCGACCTGCTCCGACGCCTCGGCCTCGAGCACGAGCACGCCTACCGCGACCTCCTCGCGGACTCGGGCCTCGAGGTGGTCGACCTCGACGCCGCCACCACCTCGGTCGACGGCCTCCGCGCCGCCTCGGCCGCCGCCGCCGAGGCCATGGCCCGCGGCGACGACGTGCTCTACCAGGCCGCCTTCCTCGACGAGTCCGACCCGGCGGTGTGGTGGCGCGGCCACGCCGACTTCCTCCTGCGGATCGACCACGCTGATCGCAACGCCCACGTGCACGAGCACGTAGTCGCCCAGCTTCGCGTCGG
>JADGOP010000030.1 GCA_017882935.1 Actinomycetota bacterium | reverse complement strand
GTGCCGACGACCAGGGTGATCCGGAGGCCGACCTTGGCGTTGAAGCGACCGATGGGGCCGGGTCCGTGGACCTGGGTGACGGCAGCGGCGACGGTCGGCGGCCCGGCGCTCCTGCGCGCCTCGAGGTGGGGGTGGGGCAGGTAGTCGAAGAGGGCGGACATGGGCAGAGCCTCGCGCCGCGCGAGGGACGCGCCACGCCTTCCCCCACCCCCCTTGCCGTGCAAGGGTGTCCCGCCATGGCCGAGGTGACGAGCGCGTGATCCCCCTCGATGGCTTCGGGCCGCGCTCGTGGGCGCGCCCGGAAGCCACCGGCTTCGGCCGGCTCCCCATGGCCACCCACCTGCCCCGGCCCGACGTCGTGTCCCTCGACGGGTCGTGGGCCTTCGTGCTCCGGGACCGACCCGAGGACGTGACGCCCGCCGACCTCGTCGGGCCGACCGACGGCTGGGGCGCCGTCGAGGTCCCGGGCTGCTGGACCATGCAGGGCCACGACCGCCCGCAGTACACCAACATCCAGATGCCGTTCCCCGGCCCCCCGCCGAGCGTCCCCGACGCCAACCCCACCGGGGTGCACCGCCGCACCGTCACGTTGCCCGCCTCGTGGGCGGGGCAGCGCCTGGTGCTGCACGTGGCCGGCGCCGAGACCGTGCTCTACGTCCACGTCGACGGGGTGCCGCTGGCCATGGGCAAGGACTCGAGACTGCCCCACGAGGTCGACCTCACCGGAGTCGTCGAGGCCGGACGCCCCTTCGAGCTGGCCCTCACCGTGGTCCGGTGGTCCGACGCCACCTACCTCGAGGACCAGGATCACTGGCACCACGCCGGCCTGCACCGCAGCGTCTTCGTCTACGCCACGCCTCCGGTCCACGTGGCCGACGTCCACGCCACGGCCGACTACGACCCGGCCACCGGCGAGGGACGGCTGCGCACCGCGGTGTGGGTCGGAGCCGCCGGCCACGGGCCCCGCGGCTGGACCGTGCGGGTCGATCTGGCCGGCCGGTCGGCCATCGCCGACGTCCGCTTCGAGCACCCCACCGAGTCGCTGCCCAACTGGCTGATGTTCGAGGGACGTCGTGCCGTGACCGAGCTGGTCGTACCCGACGTGGCGCCCTGGAGCGCGGAGGTGCCGAACCTCCACCGGCTCGCCGTCACCCTGCTCGACGCCGACGGCATCGAGATCGACGTGGTGTCGCTCGACGTCGGGTTCCGGCGGGTGGAGGTGGTGGGCCACGAGCTCCGCGTCAACGGCCGGGCCGTGCTCGTGAAGGGGGTGAACCGCCACGACCACGACCCTCGGCGGGGCAAGGCCGTGACGCCGGAGGCGATCGAGGCGGACCTGGTGCTGATGAAGCAGCACGGCATCAACGCGGTGCGCACCTCGCACTACCCCAACGACGTCCACCTCTACGACCTGTGCGACCGCCTCGGCCTGTACGTGGTCGACGAGGCCGACCTCGAGACCCACGCCTACCTCCGCAGCCTGCTCAAGGACCCGCGCTGGGGCGCCGCCGTGCTGGAGCGCATCACGCGCCTGGCGGTGCGTGACAAGAACCACCCCTCGATCATCATGTGGTCCCTCGGCAACGAGAGCGGCAACGCCCCCATCCTGCGCGCCGCCGCCGAGTGGTTGCGGGCCTGGGACCCGACCCGCCCCATCCAGTACGAGAGCAGCATCGGTGAGGCGATCTTCACCACGCTGGTCTCGGGTGCGGACCTCGACATGGGCGAGCTGCTGTCGCGCCCCACGCCGGAGAGCGACGTGGTCGCGCCGATGTACCCCGAGGTGGCCGACCTGGTGGCGTGGGCGACCCGTGCCACCCCTGACCGGCCGCTGATCATGTGCGAGTACATCCACGCCATGAACAACTCGTGCGGCTCGCTGGTCGACTACTGGGACGCCATCCGCACCCACCCCGGACTGCAGGGCGGCTTCGTCTGGGACTGGAAGGACCAGGCCCTGGTACAGCAGCTTCCCGACGGCACCGAGCGGCTGGCGTACGGCGGGGACTTCGGCGACGTCCCGAACGACGGGCCGTTCTGCCTCAACGGCCTGGTCGACGCCGAGCGCCGTCCCCATCCCTCGCTGCTGGAGCTCGCCGCGGTCATCGCCCCGGTCCGGATCCGCGCGGTCGACGCAGCTCGCGGGGTGCTGCACGTCACGAACGAGCACGACTTCGTGGACCTGTCGTGGCTGACCCCGAGCTGGGTGGTCGAGGTCGACGGCACCCTCGCGGCGCAGGGCGAGCTGGCGCCCCTCGACGTGCCGCCCGGCGCGTCGACCGAGCTGCGCGTGCCGGTCCCCCCGCTCGGCCTGGAGCCCGGCCAGCGGGCCCACCTCACGCTCACGTTCACCACGCGTCACGACCTGGCGTGGGCCCCGGCCGGTCACGTCGTCGCCCGCCGGCAGGTGCTGCTGGCCGCTGCGCCCGGTCGCACCGCAGCGCCCGACCCGCCGGCGCAGGTCGACCGGGGCCTCGACCTCCACGACCTCGACCCGACGCTGGCGCTGTGGCGGGCACCCATCGACAACGAGACCTTCGGGCCCGTCCTCGACCCCCACGCGGCGCGCTGGGCCCGCCTCGGTCTCCGTCGTGCGTCCGATCTGGTCGACGTGGCGACGCAGGTCGACGACCACGAGGGCGCGCAGCTCGTGAGCCATGCGGTCGAGGTGCCCGACGAGCTCGACGACCTGGCCCGCGTCGGCATCCGCCTCCACCTCGGGCCCGGGGTGCACACCGTCGAGTGGCTGGGCGACGGCCCGCACGAGGGCTACTCGGACCGCCGCGCGTCGACCCGCTTCGGCCGGTGGACCACGGCCGTCGACGAGTGGACCGTTCCCTACGTCCACCCGCAGGCCAGCGGCAACCGCACGGGCGTCCGCTGGCTCCGCTTCCTCGACGCCGACGGCACCGTGCGGCTCACCATCGACGGGCTCGACGGGCTCGACGTGACGGTCAGCCGCTGGACCGACGAGGAGGTGGCCGACGCGGGCCACCTCGAGGACCTGCCGGTGCGCGACGACTGCTACGTCTGGATCGACGCCCGACACCGCGGCGTGGGCTCGGGCGCGGTGGGGCCCGACGTGGCGCCCGAGCACCGCGTCGGCCCCGGCCCCTACCGCTGGTCGTACCGCATCCGCTGAGGAGCCCGCGCACCCACTACGTTCCGGGACACCGCTGCTGTCGATCGGAGCCCGCACCGTGCACCTGGTCCTGCTCGTCCTGGCCACGTTCGCCGCGTCGGCGGTCGAGATGGTGGAGGCCCTGACCATCGTGCTGGCGGTCGGCGTGACGCGCGGCTGGCGCGACGTGGCCGCCGGCGTGGGCGCCGCCCTGCTGTGCCTGGCCGCCGTGGTCGCCGCGCTCGGCCCTGCGCTCACCCACCTCCCCATCGACGCCCTGCGCCTGGTCATCGGCAGCCTGCTGCTCATCTTCGGGCTGCAGTGGCTCCGCAAGGCGATCCTCCGTGCGGGTGGCCTCAAGGCGCTCCACGACGAGGACGCCATCTACCGGGCCGAGCTGGCCGAGCTCCGGGCCGCCGGCAACGGCCGCGGCCCGCTCGACTGGTACGGCTTCACCGTGGCTTTCAAGGGCGTGTTCCTCGAGGGGCTCGAGGTGGCGTTCATCGTGGTCACCTTCGGCGCGGCGCAGGGCCACCTGGGCCTGGCCGCGCTCGGCGCCGCCGCCGCGCTCGTCGTGGTGCTCGCCGTGGGGCTCGTGGTCCATCGCCCGCTGAGCCGGGTGCCCGAGAACACCCTCAAGTTCGGCGTCGGGGTGATGCTCACCTCGTTCGGCATCTTCTGGACCACCGAGGGCGCAGGGGCGGCCTGGCCGGGCAACGACGCCTTCGTCCTGGTCGTGATCGCGTTCATCCTCTCCGTCGCGGGGCTCTTCGTGGTGGCGCTGCGGCGCAACGTCCGGCTGCTCCCCGTCGGCCCGGTCGCCTGATGCGCGCGGTCCGCAGGTTCTTCTCGTTCTGGTACGACTTCGTGGTCGGCGACGACTGGATGCTCGCCGTGGGCGTCGTTGTCGCCGTGCTCGTGACCTGGGCGCTGGCCGCGACCTTCTCGGCAGCATGGATCGTGATGCCCCTCGCCGTCGTCGCCCTGCTCGCGATCTCGATCGGACGGGCCCAGAGCGCGGCCCCCACCCCGTTCGACGGTGGCGACCACGAGCCCTGACCTCGGCGGGCCGGGTGCACCGCTCTTGTAGGGTCCGATGATCGTGAGGTTCCACAGCATCAACGATTGGCTCAAGGACGGGCTGCTCCCAACGGTCGTGCTCGTGCTGGGCGCCCTGCTGTTCGTCCGCTTCGTCCAGTGGGTGGGCGCCCGGTACCGGGCGAACCTCGACGAGCAGGTGCGGGTGACCATCGAGGAGGGCTTGGTGGCCTCGGAGGCCACCAAGCGCCTCCGCGCGGTGGCCGAGGTCATCGAGTGGGCCGTGATCACCCTCACCTACTTCGTGGCGGCGCTGCTCGCCATCCGCCAACTCGGCGTCCCCCTCACCACGCTCGTGGCTCCGGCCACCGTGGTGGGCGTCGCCATCGGGTTCGGCGCGCAGCAGGTCGTCGGCGACCTGCTCGCCGGCTTCTTCCTCTTCTCCGAGCGCCAGTTCGGCATCGGCGACCTCGTCCGGCTCTCCCAACCGGGTCAGGCGGTGGGCGTCACGGGCACGGTCGAGCAGCTCACCCTGCGGGTCACCAAGCTGCGCACCGCATCCGGCGAGTTCGTGGTCGTGCCCAACAGCGCGCTCCGCCAGGTGACCAACCTGTCCAAGGACTGGTCGCGGGTCGTGCTCGACATCCCCGTCCCCGCCACCGAGGACCTCGACCGGGCCACGTCGACGCTGCTCGAGGCCGCGGAGTCGCTGGCGCAGGACGACGCCTGGTCGGGCCTGCTGCTCGGCAAGCCGGTCATGACCGGCGTCGAGACCCTCGAGGTCGGCTATGTGCGCCTGCGGCTCGTGGTGCGCACGCTGCCCGGCCGCCAGTTCGACGTCAGCCGCGAGCTGCGCTTCCGGTGCGCCAACGCGCTGCGCCAGGCGGGCATCGTGGCCGCGCCGCTCACCGAGGACGCGGCGACGGTCCAGTGAGCGCGCCCCGAGCCCTGAAGGCCCTCGGCCGCCCCATCCACCCCAAGTTCCCGGTCCGGTGGTCGACCGCGCTGATGCTGCTGGCGTTCCTCGGCCTCGGGCAGGTGTACCTCGACGTCCGCACCACCCCGCCCACCGTCGTTCCGGTCTCGGTGGTCAGCGCCACCACCACGACCCAGCGCCACACCACCACGGTGCCGAGGCGCACGGAACCGAGCACGACGGTCGCGCCGCCGCAGTCGTCCAGCACCGCCGCGCCGGCGGCGACCTCCACCACCGTGGCCCACGCTCCCGACTCGGGCAGCACCACGCCGAGCACGACCGCCACCACGCGCGCCGGCACCAGCACCAGCACCACGCCGGCCACCACCACCACCGCTCCCTGACCCCCGACGAGCGGCTCACAGAGGACGAGCGGATGGGCCGCTGCCGCGCGGCCTCACAGACTCCTCACATCTTGCAGACAACATGGGGTCACGTTCGGGGCCCGGCACCGCGGCCCCGTCGCCCGAGAGGACCCTCCCATGCGCCGCTTCCTCGGTCTCGCCCTGACGCTGCTGCTCGTCGCGACCGCCGCCACCGCGTGCCTGACCACGCCCGGCGACACCTCGCAGATCTCCTTCGTGAGCACGACCACCGTGAACGGCTGGACGTACGACTTCTACCGGAACGCCGCCTACCCCTGCAGCATCAGCGGTGACCAGACCTTCGTGGTCGGCACCAAGGTGGGGTCCTCGCCGACCGCAACCGCACCGTTGTGGGTGTGGCTGCACGGAGGCGGCGTGGGCTGGTTCGACAGCACCGGCACCCCGCAACCCGACACCAAGCAGATGATCGAGCAGGGCGCCGCCGGCCTGCAGGGAGGCATCAGCAGCGCGGGCCTCGCGGCAGGGATCCGCAGCGACCCGGCCGGGTTCCGCGTGCTGGCGGTGTCGTACTGCAACCGCGACCTCTACAGCGGCGCCGGTGAGGTCGACCCCAACAACCCCCACACCAACACCGACGGGTCGGCCCGCACCACCAACGGCCTGCTCGCCACCAAGGCCGCCATCGCGTTCACCGAGGCCACGTATCCCACCGGGAAGTACTTCCTGGCCGGCGGCAGCGCCGGGTCGGCCGGCGCCTACAACGTGGCGTGGGCGATGCAGGAGTCGGGCAACGCGCCCGCCGGCGTGGTCGGCGACGCCAGCGTCGTGAACGTCGAGGCGGGCGCCGCGGCCGATGCGCAGGGCGTCTGCAACAGCCCCAAGTTCGACCCCGAGGCCACGGCCACCATCCAGAAGCGGCTCGAGCCCGACCTGGGCAACATCAACAACGAGACCGACAAGCTGGTGTCGAGTGGACGGTTGACGGTCCCGCTGCTGCACATCTGGAACCACGGCGACACCAACACGTGCGGCAGCGTGCCGATGGCCTGTCCCCTGCGCGACGGCTCCACCGTCACCCTCGGCGCCACGGACTGCACCCACCAGCCGCTCGCCGCGGCGATCACCGCCGAGGGGCCCGGCAGCAGGTCGCTGAACCTGCCGGTCTGCGTCGACCTCGATGCCACCCCTGACTGCTCGTTGCACGTCGTCACCCCGCACGCCGGACTGGTGAACACCGACCCGGCGAGCCCGGCGAACTACAACGCCGCGGCCCTGTCGTGGGTCGACGCACGCCTCACGGGCTCCTGACCCGGGCGGTCAGTCGCACGCCGTGGGTCGTTCGGCACGGCGTTGCTCGGCGACCGGGTACGGGCAGTGCCGGCAGCCGCTCCCGCAGCACGCACCCCTCGCCAGGAGCGTGTCGGCCGTGAGCACCACGAACCCGGTCTGGGGGTCGAGGTAGCTCTCGGCCCCGCGCGCCAGCGCCTCGACGTGGGCCTGCGCGGCCGCCGCGGACACGGGTTGCGCCATCACCCCATCCAAGCGCAGCGACGCAACATCCTGCCGGTCGACGAGGATGGGACGGTGACCGACGCCTCCCCCGCCGTGCTCCGGTGCCCCTGGGCCGAGGGCTCCGACGCCTACCGCGCCTACCACGACCACGAGTGGGGCATCCCCTCCCACGACGACCGGCACCTCTTCGAGATGCTGATCCTCGAGGGCGCCCAGGCGGGGCTCTCCTGGTCGACCATCCTCGGCAAGCGCGAGAACTACCGCCGCGCGTTCGACGGCTTCGACCCCGAGCGCATCGCGCAGTACGACGAGGACAAGGTCGCGGCGCTCCTCGAAGATGCCGGCATCGTGCGCAACCGGCTCAAGGTGCGCGGCACGGTCACGAACGCGCGGGCCTACCTCCAGCTCTGCGACGACGTCGGCTCGCTCGACGCCTACCTCTGGGGCTGGGTCGACGGCACCCCGCTCGTGAACCATCCCCGGGATCTCGGCGAGCTCCCGGCCCGCACCGAGCTGTCCGATCGCATCAGCAAGGACCTGAAGCAGCGGGGCTTCACCTTCGTCGGTTCGACGATCGTCTACTCGCTGCTGCAGGCCGTCGGGGTCGTGGACGACCACGTCGAGTGGTGCCGCGCCAAGCGCACCCGGCTGGATCCCGGCGCCGCGCCCTGAGGTCACCGCCCCGGCCGCGGAGCGGCCAGACTCCAGGCATGCCGGAACCCGCGACGGGCCCGTCCCCCGACGATCCCGTCCCGGGCACGCCCGCTCCCGACCCGTCCGAGGTCGAGCCGCCGTCGCGCGTCTCGGCGCTGAAGGCCCAGGCCATGGCGCGCCTCCGGCGCTACGAGGACGTGCCGGTCGTCGGCATGGGCGCCAGCCTGGTCCGGCGCGACAGCGAGTCGGCCGGGTCGATGATCGGCAGCGCCATCGCCTTCCGGCTGTTCCTGTTCTTCGTCCCGCTGCTGCTGCTGCTCGTGGGCCTGGCCGGCTTCTTCGGGGGCCACCTGAGCGCGGCCGACGTGGAGCGCAACGCCGGGGTCTCAGGTGGCCTGGGACAGCAGATCCAGCACGCCTTCCACCAGTCGGGGCGGGCGCCCTGGTTCATCACGTTCCTGGGGCTCTTCGGCATCGCCACCACCGGGCGGGCGCTCAGCAGGGTCCTCTGTGCGGCCAGCTGCCAGGCATGGGGCCTCCCGATCCAGCGGCGGTCGTCGGTGCGAGTGGTCGGGGCGATCGCCGGGTTGGCCAGCGGCATGGGGCTGGTGGCGATCCTCGTGAGCCGCGCCCGCGCCGACCTGGGTGTCGGGGTGGCCAGCCTCTCGTTCGCGCCCGCCTTCGTCATCTACCTGGTGGCGTGGCTGCTCATCACCTCGCTCGTGCCCCGCGGCACCGAGGACCCCGGCGCCCTCATCCCGGGGGCGGTCCTGGTGTCGGGGGTGCTCACGGGCATGCACCTCGTCAGTGAGCTGTACCTCCCCGACCGCTTCGACAAGGCCAGCGAGCTGTACGGCGCGATCGGCGCGACCGTGGTGACGCTCGGTTGGTTCTTCATCCTGGGCCGGGCGGTAGTGGTGGGCCTGGAGCTGAACCCCGTCGTCTACGAGCGCTACGGGAGCGTGTCGACGCTGGTGTTCTCGCTGCCGCTGCTGCGCGCGCTGCCACGGAGGTCGGCCCGGATCAGGCGGTTCTTCGACCTCGACCCGCCGACCTGATCAGGCGACCTCGAGCTCGGCCTTCATGCGCTCGAGCGTGGTGCGCATGCCGTTGCGGTTGGTCCGGCCCCGCGCCCACCCGAGCAACTTCCAGTAGAGCCGGAGCCCCGCGTTGTCGGTGAGCTGGAACGACTCGGTGACGTCGGTGCCGTCACCGGCCGCCTCGAGCTGGTAGCGCCAGGTGTTGAGCTGCTTGCCCTCGGGGCCGACCGCGAAGGCGAACTCGTGGCCCGGGTCGCAGGCCACGACGGTGCAGGTGGTCCAATAGATGGGCCCCTTGCCGTTGCGCTTGACGTGGCCGCGGAACGAGGCGCCGACGGCCGGGCCGGTGGCATCGCCGAGCCACTCGGCCTCGAAGGTCTCGGGGCTGTACTCGCCGATGCGGGTCACGTCGCTCACGAGGTCCCACACCTGGTCGGGCGTGGCGTTGATGTGGACGGTCACCGAGTCGTGCATCTGTCGACACTACGGGCGCAGGACCGGAACCCGCACGGCGTCAGCGCGAGTCCCTGGCCGCTTGGGCCCGCCGGGTGGCCGCCCGGTCGGCGGCGCTGGCGCGCTTGCGGATGGGTGTGCGGCGCTTGGCCTTGCCCGACGCGGCGTCGACCTTGCCGGTCGCGCCCCCTGCGGCGCCCGCAGGGCCCGACGAGGCCTTCACGGCGCGGGCCGCGGCGAGGCGCTCCGCCTTGAGCGCGTCAGCGCTGGCCTTCGCAGCCTTGGCGAGCACCCGCGACACCCGTGCGAGGGCCTCCTCGAAGGCCTCGGCCTTGGCGGCGGTGCGGGCGTGCTGGGCGTGGGCGCCGGCGCGCGTGGCGTCGGCGCCGACCTGGGCACCTGCGCGACGCCGGTAGAGCTTGGTGTACTTGGTACGGGCGCGGCGGATGCGGTCGTGCAGCTCGGCCAAGGCGTCCTCGTCGAGCCCGGCCAGGGCCGCGGGCTCGGCGTCGCGCAGCAGCGCCTTCTCCGTCTCGTTGAGCATGGCCCACGTGGCGTTGTTCATGCGCCCGCCCCCGTGGCCTTCGAGTGCGCCACCCGCTGCACCGAGGTGGCACCCTCGGTGGTGAGCACGTCGGAGATGGCTCCGAGCCTGGTGACGTCGGCCAGGGTCACCGCCACGCAGACCTCGTCGTCGTGGGCGAGGAGGTAGCTGTCGAAGGCGTCGGAGGAGCGGGGCACGCCGCCGATGACCCAGATGTAGCCGCCCGCCACGGAGCCGACGATGGCGCCGAGGATGCCGACGCCGATCAACACCCCGATCCCCGGGTTCGACATCGCGATGAACACGACGACGATGGCGATGCCCGCGCCGATCAGCGCGCCCAGCACCACGCCCTTGACCACGCGGCGGCCGAGCCAGTTGCTCATGCGCTGGTCGGCCTCGCGAGTCTGGTCGCGGCCCACCTCGCCGGGTGCGTTGGCCACCCGGACGTGACCGGAGTCGACCCCGGCGCGCTCGAGTGCCACGATGGCCGAGTTGGCCTGGTCCGCACTGGGGAACGCCCCCACGATCACATCACCGCTCATGGCCTCGGTCACCTTCCGCTGGCTGCTCCGGAGGTTAGCTGGCCAGGCCCGGTGAGGCGCCGGTCAGATGCCGGTCTGGGCGACGATGCGGCCGTCGGCGATGGCGGTGAGCAGCGCCCGGTGGTCGCGCTCGTTGGTGCGCGCGTAGGCCGCGGAGAAGTCGACGATGGCCTCGTCGAAGCGCCCGGACCCGCCGAGGTAGCCCGCCAGCTGCGCCGCGTCGCCCGTACGGGCGTGGGCCCGCGCCAGCGCCCAGGCGCAGAGGGTGCCGTAGTGGGACAGGTTGCGCACGTCCATGGCCAGCGGGTCGCTCTGGCCCTTCACGTCCCACAGCTGCCGCACGTAGTACTGGCGTCCCGACTCGGGCGCCGTCGTCCACCCCAGGAACAGGTCGCTGGCCGCCTGGGTGAGCTTCTGCCCGACCACCACGCGCTTGCCGTGGTGGTCGAGCGCCGACGCGCCCACGTAGGGCTCGAGCACCGAGTCCTGCGCCTCCTTGACCTGGAGCACGAGGCGGTCGCCGCCAGGGTGGTCGGGGCCCTCGAGCAGCAGGATCCAGCAGCGCGTGCCGACGCTGCCCACCCCCACGACCTTGCGCGCCGCGTCGACCACGTGGAAGCGGTCGAACAGCTCGCGCCGGTCGTCGGCGAGCGACTGGCGGTACCGCTCGATCATGGGCGTGGCCTCGTCCATGTCGTGGCCCGTGGCCTCGAGGTGCACGAGCAGCGGCGGGTCCTCGGCGAACACGACCCGGCCGTCGACCGCCTGCGTCAGCTTGGTGACCGCACGCGCGTGGTCCTTGCGGCGGGCCTTGCGGATGTCGCGCTCCAGCGCCGCGCGGTACCTGCGGGGGAAGTGGCCGATGACGTCGTCGACGTGGATGCGGTCGTACCAGAGCTCCATCGTGCGACGGGTGGCGAACCACGCGGTGCGCTCCCGGTACGCGCAGGCCGCCGCCCGCACCACGCGGTCGGCGTCGCGCCGCCGGAACCCGTTGGCACGGGCGACGATGTGCAGGCTGGCGCAGAGCCGCTTGACGTCCCACTCCCACGGGCCTGGCAGCGTCTCGTCGAAGTCGTTCATGTCGAACACGAGGTCCCGCTCGGGTGACGCGAACAGCGAGACCATCCCGCCTTCGTCAATCGGGTTGCGACCCTGGCGCATCTCGTCGACCGCGCGGGCGACGGCACCGAGCAGCCGCTTCGGGTCCGGCTCCACCCCACCGACGAGCTCTCCCACCAGGCCGAGGAAGTAGGCCCGCAACCAGGGGACGCCGGTGAACTGGGCGCGGTGGGTCAGCTCGTGCAACGCGATCCACAAGCGGAAGTCGCGCGGTCAGAAGTCCGGTGCGCTCGCTCAATTGTTCCGCGGAGACCGCGTTGGTACCTTCACTTTCCTCGATCAGCATGAGGATCTGCAGATCACGCGCTGCACATCCCCGTGTAAACGAACCGGCTGTCGTA
>JADGOP010000029.1 GCA_017882935.1 Actinomycetota bacterium | reverse complement strand
CGCCGGAGCCGCCACGAGGAGCGCGAGCTCGTACACGAGACCGCTCGCAATCAGGACCTGCGCCAGACGATCGCCGCGGCACAGCGGTAGGAGCAGGAGCGCGAGGATGAAGTAGAACGACGTCCGAAACACGAACGTGCCCTCGAGCCTGGCTGTCCAGGTCTTCGATGCCGGGCTCTACGAGCGCCAGAGCCAGACCGTCGAGACCGGCGACAGCATCGACCAATCGTCCAACTTCACCACGGAGTACCAGCTGTACGACGCCGACGCGACGCCTGCCGTGGCCGACGACAACCCTGCGATGACGGCCGCGCAGTGCGGCGGGACGGCAGGGAACCAGAACCCGGGCGCGGGTCACTGGGCACTCGCCAGCGGCGACGCGGCGACGACCTTCAAGAACAACTGGGTGACCCTCTGCACCATCAGCAACCCAGTCCCGGGCGCGGTCTACGTCCTGCGGGTGAAGAGCGACCACTCGGTCGACGGCACTGCGGAGGGGTCGGGCATGAACCGCTACGCCCTCCAGGTCCTGAGCACCGGCGGCTCGGACGCCAGCGTGGCGCCGCTCGGTGATGTGGTCGTCTACAACAACGTCGGCACCGGGACGCTGACCCTCGACCTCGCCAACCTCGGGCCCGATGCTGCCGGGCACACGCTCGACGTCGACGTCTGGGATCCAGGCGACGTTGGTGGCGGCACGACCGAGCGCCTGACCGTGCAGCCACCCTCGGGCGACGCGAGCTGCTCCTGGGCGAGCACGTACGGCAAGGGGTACGCGTCCGCTCCCACGGGCGGCAACGGCTTCGGGGGCACCCCGAAGACACCGACGCACTCCGCCGGCAACCTGTCCCCCTGCGTCGTCGAGACCGCGTCATCCGGCACGTCGCACTACAACGGCCTGTGGCTCCACATCCGGGTGCCGGTCCCGGCCGACTACACGTGCGACCCCGCGACGCCATCGACCTGCCAGTGGTCGCTCCGGTATGACGCCTCGTCGACCGGAGGCACCGACAACACCACCTGGTCGGCCCACCTCTCCTGAACTCGGACGACCTCGGTGCCTTTCCGTTCCCTTGCACTCGTCGCTCCACGCAACAGAGCCCCGGTCTAGAGAGCGGGGCCGAAGGGCCGCCGGGGCGGCGACTACACCTGCGATCCGACCACCCCGTCGAGCTGTGAGTGGACCATCGGGACGACGGGACCGTGCCGAACCTCACCGACAGCACGACCTGGGCGGCCATCATCCTCTGACCGGCAGGACCGCTCCGAATGGTCCCCCGTCACGGCGAGGCCCCCACCAGCCACGGAGCGCGGGCCGCGCGCTCGCCCCCCGCTGGTGTGACGGGAGACACACGGACCCGGCCTACAACCCCGCCGTCGTTGCGCCGAGAGACTTGCGGTGCGCCGTCTTGCTGTAGCTGCTGTCCTGACCGCCCTCGCCGCGATCGGGACCGCCTGCTCGACGCCGACGGGACAGTCCCTCCCGATCCACGACCAGCTCGGTGCCGACGCCGCCGCCCTGGCGCTGCCCCGGGCACACGAGCAGCCGACCCCGCCACAGGCCGCCGTGGTCCAGCGGGCGCTCGCCGCCGTGGCGTCGCCGCTGACCATGACCTGGCAGCGCGCGGTGCACATGGGCCAGTCCGGCGACCCGGCCACGCTGCCGACCCTCGAGCCCTTCAGCTCGCCGGTGGTCACCGACCTGTACGGCGACGGCCGGCTCGAGGTGATCAACGGCGGCACCGACGGCCGCATCCACATCTCGAGCGCCACCACCGGCGCCGAACTGGTCCGCTTCGACGTTGCCGGCCAGTCCGGGACGATCTCCTCGCAGCCCGTGGTCGCCGACGTGAACGGTGACGGCCGGCGCGACATCGTCACCACGTTCATGCCCTCGGCCCGTACGCCCACCGGCGTCCTGGGGTCGACGGCGACGATCGCCGCGTTCACCTCAGGGGGCCACCGCATCTGGGGGGTTCGCACCTGCCAGCTCCCCGGGAAGAACTGCGGCGTGTTCTCGTCGCCCGTGGTCACCGACCTCTACGGCAACGGTCGCCGGGAGGTGATCGTCAACACCTTCGACTTCCGCCTCGAGGTGCTCGACGCCGCGACGGGCCGCCTGCTCACCGGGTTCCCGAAGTACCTCTACGACACCTCGTGGTCGACGCCGGCGGTGGCCGACCTGTACGGCGACGGTCGCAAGGAGATCATCTCCGCGGCCGATCTCGACGGCGACTTCAGCTGTCCCGGCCTGCCCCAGATCGCGGGGTGCACCTACGGCGGCCTCGTCCGGGTGTTCGACACCGCAGGCAGGCAGAAGGCCCTGTTCAACGTGCCGGGGGAGGTGGTGTGGTCGTCGCCCGCCATCGCCGACATGAACGGCGACGGCCATCCCGACGTCGTGGTGGGCACCGGCCAGTACTTCGCGAACGTCGGCAAGCCGACCACCCCGTCACACCGCGTGTGGGCGCTCGACGGGCGCACGCTGCGCCCGCTGGCCGGCTTCCCGGTGACCCTCGGCGGCGGCACCATGTCGTCCCCGGCGGTCGCCTCGGTCACCGGCGGCGCGCCGTGGATCTTCATCAACTCCACCGACGGCCGGCTCTCCGCCATCGACGGCACGGGCCACGTCCGCTGGGCGATCTGCGCGCTCTACAACCGGGCCAACTGTGGCCGCGTCCAGGCGCAGGGCGACGGCTCGCCCACCGTGGCCGACGTGAACGGCGACGGTCGTCTCGAGGTGCTGACGGTCAACGACCGTGCGCTGGTGGTGGTCGACGCGGTCACCGGTCAGGTCATCCAGGACACCGCGCTCGGCTCGGGCACGGTGCTGCGGCCGTTCGTGCTGCAGAGCTCGCCGACCGTGGTGTCGATCGACGGCCACGCCTCGGTGTTCCTCCACGGCACGCAGGACGCCACGCCCATGGGCAAGCGCGACCCCAACGACGGCGACTTCCTGGTGCGCTTCGACTCGCCCGGCCCGCTGGGCGTGGCACCGTGGCCGACCTTCCATGGCCAGCCGACGCACGAGGGCACGATGGCGCCCGCGCCCGTGGCCTACGCCCGGATCACGGGCATGGGCCGCTACGTCAACCACGTGTACGTCGACTTCACGGGTGCCGCGGCGCCGGACGCCACCATCGTGTCGGGCTACCAGCACCAGCTCGACTTCGGTGGCGCGGCCGGCCGGCGCATGGTGGCCGCGGGCCCGGTGCACTCGGGGCACTGGCTCGGCGGCATCGTCGACGACCTCTACGTGCGCATCCTCGGCCGGGCACCGACGCCGAGCGCCCGCGCCGACCGGGTGAACGGCCTCGCCAGGGGCGGCAGCGTCGACGGGCTCGCCACGACGCTCTACGCGTCCGACGAGTACCTGGCCCGGGTCGGCGGCACGCCCACGGCGTTCGTGGGCTCGCTGTACACGAACATCCTCGGGGCCAGCCCCAACCCGGCGCGGGTGCCGTACTGGACCGGGCAGGTCGCCAAGCACGGTCGGGCGTACGTGGTCAAGGCCTTCTCCACCTCGCTCGACGGCCGCCGCGTCCGGGCCGCCGCGCTGTACACCCGCCTCCTGCACAAGGCACCCACCGCCTCGTCGCGGGACAACTGGGCGAACCACCTGCTGGTCGAAGACGAGGTCGGGCTGGCGCTCGAGCTGGCCGTCTCCGACACGTACTACGCCGCGTCCTGAACGCGGGTCGTCGCCAGGCCCAGGCGCTCGCGCCACCAGTCGACGGTGTCGATGGCGGTGTCGCCGAGTGACGTGGGACGGATGCCGAAGGTGTCGGTGAACCGCGTCGAGTCGATGACGAACGGGCTGTCGAACTGGTGGCGCGTCTCCTGGAGCTCCCGCAGCATGGGCACCGCCACCCCGGCCGCGCGGATGATCGGCCACGGCAGGTGGTGCACGCCGACGGTGTCGATGTCGGCTGCGTCGCACAGCCCGCCGACGAGCTCGCGCTGGCTCACCGGGGGAGCGGTCGGCACGTGCCAGGCCTGGCCCCACGAGCGGTCGTCGGTGCCGAGCACCGCGAGCGCCCGGCCGACGTCGGGGATCGACGTCCAGCTGTGTGGCTCGTCGAGCGCCCCGATCAGCGTCACCGACCTGCCCCGGAGGAGGCGGGGCATGACCCGCTCGCCGAACATGCTCGACTCGGTGACGCCCGGGCCGACGAAGTCCGACGCCCGTGCCTCGGTGGCCCGGATGCGCCCGGCCTCGTGGAGCGCCAGGGCGTCCGTCCACATCCTGATCCGCACCCTCCCCTTGGTGCCGGTGGCGGCGAGCGGGGTGTCCTCGGTCATCGGAGCCGACACCGGGCCGTAGCCGTAGAGGTTGCCCATGGTGACGAGCCCTGCGCCCGTGGCCTCGGCGGCGACGAGGAGGGCATCGGCGATCGGCGGCCAGTCGGTGGCCCAGCGGTGGTACTCGGGGTTGGCGCAGTTGTAGAGGGCCGCGGCGCCCTGCGTGGCCGCCGTGAGGGCCTTGGCGTCGGTGGCGTCGAGCGCCACGTGCTCGACGGAGTCGGTCGACGTGCCGCCCGAGCGGCTCAGGACGCGCACGTCGTGGCCGGCGGCCACCAGCGTCTCCGCCGTGGCGGTGCCGACCGCACCCTTGCCGAGGATCACGTGAAGTGCCATGGGGATCTTCCTTCCGATTGGGAGAGCACTGCTCTCGAACAGGAGCAGTGTGCACGGGGACGCGGCCACTGTCAAGAGCACTGCTCTCGAAAAGTTGCACCGCTCGCATCTGTGGCACACTGACGCCATGGGAGCGACCCTCACCGCGCGTGAACGAGCCCGGGCCGAGCTCGTCACCGAGATCAAGGACGCGGCCCGCCGCCAGCTCGGCGAGGTGGGCGCGCCGGCTCTCTCGCTGCGCGCCGTGGCGCGCGACCTCGGCATGGTCTCCTCGGCGATCTACCGCTACTTCCCGAGTCGCGACGACCTGCTTTCCGCCCTCATCGTCGACGCCTACGACTCCCTCGGCGACGCGGCCGAGCGCGCCGAGGCCAAGGCCCGGAAGGCCGGCGCCGACCCGGGCGCCCGCTGGCTCGCCACCTGCCGGGCGGTGCGCATGTGGGCACTCGCCAACCAGCACGAGTTCGCCCTGATCTTCGGCTCACCGGTGCCTGGCTACCGCGCCCCGCAGGACACGGTGCGGCCCGCGGCCCGCATCCCGCTGCTGATGGCCGACATCCTCGCCGAAGCCGTCCGCGACGGGCTGCTGCACGCCCCTCGGCGGCCGCTGCCCCGGCCGCCGCTCATCGAGCCGGAGCTGCTGTCCGAGCAGGGCCCGTTCCCGCCCGAGCTGCGCGACCTGGTCGAGCGATCCATCACCATGTGGGTCGCCCTGATCGGCACCATCACCTTCGAGCTGTTCGGCCACCTGCACAAGACCGTCACCGACTACCGCGGCTACTTCGACCGCGCCATGGTGGTGGCGGCCGAGGCCGTGGGACTCGACATCGACCTCGTCCCGCCCACCTGACGACGTTTGGCCCAGACCAGCCGTCGAGCTGCTAGAGAGAAGGCCCTATGAGCGACTACCCCTACCAGGACCGCTTCCCGGTGCAGCGCACGCTGCCCGAGCACGGCCGCCCCCGCGCCGACATCCTGGCCGAGCTGGCCACCATGGCGAAGGAGGAGGATGCCTTCTGGGAGACCGGGAAGTGCTCCGGCACCATGTACTGCGGCGACCACGACCACTACGACTTCCTGACGGAGGCCTTCGGCCTCTACGCGCACGTCAACGCGCTGCAGCGCGACATGTGCCCCAGCTCCACGCGCTTCGAGGGCGAGATCATCGCCATGGCGCTCGACCTCTTCCACGCCGAGTCGGTCACCGACTCGGAGCCCGCTGGGATGGTCACCAGCGGCGGCACGGGCAGCATCTGCCACGCCATGCTCGCCTACCGCGAGCACGGCGCCGCGCGCGGCGTGACCCGCCCCAACGTCATCAAGCCCGAGACCGCGCACCCCGCGTTCGACAAGGGCTGCCACCTGTTCGGCATCGAGCTGCGGGTCGCGCCGGTCGACCCGGTCACCACCACCGTCGACCTCGACTGGGTCGCCGCCAACATCGACGACCAGACGGTCGCCCTGGTCGGCTCGGCCTGCAACTACGGCTACGGCACCGTCGACCCCATCGCCGACCTGGGCCAGCTCGCCCTGCAGCACGGCATCGGCCTCCACGTCGACGGCTGCCTCGGCGGCTGGCTGCTGCCCTTCGGCCAGGAGCTCGGCTACGACATCCCGCTGTTCGACTTCCGCGTCCCCGGCGTCACCACCATCTCCGCCGACACCCACAAGTACGGCTACGCCCTGAAGGGCACGTCGACCCTGCTGTTCCGCGACAAGGCGCTGCGCAACTCGCAGTACTTCTTCCTCACCGACTGGAGCGGCGGCAAGTACACCTCGCCGGGCATGGACGGCTCGCGCTCGGCCGGGCTGCTGGCCGCCACGTGGGCGTCGATGGTGCAGCTGGGGCGCGAGGGCTACCGCGGCTACGCCAAGGCCGTCTTCGAGGCGTCGGCCCGCATGCAGGAGGCGGTGCGCTCGCACCCCGAGCTGCGGCTGCTCGGCTCGCCCACGTTCCTCTTCAGCTTCACCTCCGACGAGTTCGACGTCTACCACGTCAACGACTTCATGCGGGGGCGTGGCTGGCGCTTCAACGGGCAGCAGTACCCCAACGCCGTGCACATGGCCGTCACCCGACCGCAGACCCAGCCGGGTGTCACCGACGAGTTCGCCACCGACCTCGCCGATGCCGTCGTCTACGCCAAGGAGCACGCGGCCGAGACGCCGAAGTCGGGCGCGATCTACGGCGGGGTGGCCGGCGGCATGACCGACGAGGCCGACGAGTTCATCAAGATGGTCATGGCCGACATGCTCGACAAGCAGCAGGCCGTGCCACCGGCGTGACCACGTCGCCGCCGCCCGACGAGCAGTTCGTCCTCGCAGTCGACCTCGGCACCGGCGGCCCCAAGGTCGGCCTGGTGTCGCTCACGGGCGCCATCGCCTGGCACGACCACATCCCCGTCACGACCCGCCACCTCCCCCGCGGCGGCGCGGTGCAGGACGCCAACGAGTGGTGGGAAGCCATCGTCGACGCCACCCGTCGTGCCCTGGCGTCGGGCGTGGTCGACCCGACCCGCGTGGTGGCGGTGAGCTGCACGGGTCAGTACGCCAGCACCGTGCCGGTCGACGGTGCAGGCGTGCCGGTCGGCGACTGCCTGCTCTGGATGGACTCGCGCGGCCGGCCGCAAGCCAAGCAGCGGTTCGGGGGCCCCATCTCGGGCTACGACCCACGCGCCCTGTTCACCTGGGTCCGCCGCACCGGCGGCGCGCCGTCGACCACCGGCGCCGATCCGCTCGGCCACCGCCTCTACCTCGCCGCCGAGGAGCCCGAGGTGCTGCGGCAGGCCCGCTGGCTCATGGAGCCGGTCGACCACCTGTCGATGCGCTTCACCGGGGTGGCGTCGGCCACGCCCGCGTCGATGGTGGCCGCGTGGCTCACCGACAACCGCAACCTCGGCCACCTCGGCTACGACCCCGACCTGGTGGCCCGGGCCGGCATCGACGAGCGGCAGCTCCCGCCCCGGGTGGCCACCGGCTCGGTGGTGGGCGCGGTGCTCCCCGAGGTCGCCACCGCGCTCGGCTTCCCCCCCGGGTCGCACCTCGACGTGGTGAGCGGCACCCCCGACCTGCACACCGCGGCGCTGGGGTCGGGTGCGGTCCTCGACCACCAGGCGCACGTGGCGCTGAGCACCAGCTCGTGGGTCAGCTGCCCGGTGCCGTTCAAGAAGACCGACGTCGTCCGGCAGATCGCCAGCATCCCCGGCCTGACCCCCACCGGCTACCTCGTCATCGACAACCACGAGGTCGGTGGCCTGAGCCTGCAGTGGTTCCGCGACAACGTCGTGGCGCCCGCCGACGCGCTGCTCCCGGGGTCCGACACGCCCGTCTCGTTCGACGACCTCACCGCGCTCGCCGCCACGGCGGAACCGGGGAGCGGCAACGTGATCTTCACCCCCTGGCTCAACGGCGAGCGGTCACCCATCGACGACCGGCGCGCCCGGGGCGGGTTCCACAACCTCTCGCTCGCCACTGACCGCGCCGCGCTGGCGCGCTCGCTCCTCGAGGGTGTCGCGTACAACACCCGCTGGCTCCACGAGGCGGTCGAGAGGTTCGTGAAGCAGCGCCTCGACCCGGTGCGGATCATCGGCGGCGGCGCGACGTCCGACCTCTGGTGCCAGATCCATGCCGACGTGATGGACCGGGTCATCGAGCGACCGTCGGAGCCCATGCACGCCAACCTGCGGGGCGCGGCGCTGTTCGCCGGGATCTCGCTGGGACGCGTGCGCCTCCACGAGGTGCCCTCACTGGTCGGCGTCGAGCAGCGCTTCCGGCCCGATCGCGCCAACCGGGCCGTCTACGACCGGCTCTTCGCCGAGTTCCCCGGCCTCTACTCGAGCCAGAAGAAGATGTTCCACCGCCTCAACCGCTCCTGACGGACCCCATCCGCGTTCTGGGTGGGAATCGGCGTGCCCCGGTACCCCGATTCCCACCCAGAACGCGGGGTTCGGGGCTGGTGGGGGTCAGGTGGGTGGGTTCGGGCCGACCATCACGCCGGGAGGCCGGACCTCGGGCGCCAGCACCTCGACGATGGGCTCGGGGTGGTCGTCGAACTCGGTCCGCAGCGCGCGGCTCATGACGGCGTGCATGTCGTAGAGCGCGGTGATGTAGGTGAGCTCGAGGATCTCCTCGTCGCTCAAGTGGGCCTGCAGCTCGGCGAACACCCCGTCGGCCACGCGGCCACCGTCGTAGACGAGGGCGTCGGTGTAGGCGAGCACGGCCCGCTCGACGGGGCTGAAGCAGTCGGCCACCTGCCAGTGGGGGATGGCCTGGATCTTCTCCTCGCTCATGCCCGCCGTGCGGCAGGCCTTGCAGTGCTGCGAGAACACGAACTGGCTGGAGCGCGCCCAACCGGTGCGGATCTGGCCCAGCTCGCGCAGCTGCGGGTCGAGCAGCCGCTCGGGGCTCCGGTAGAACGCGAAGCCCTGCACGCAGTGCTTGAGCACCGGCGGGACGAGCGCGAACACCGTCCACCAGTTCCCCGGCGTGCCATCCGACGTGCCCGGTTCGGCAACCGGGTCGCGATCGCCGAACACGTAGTCGTACATGCCGACGACCGTGGGGTCGTCGGTGTCGGCGCGGGCCACTTCACGAAGTCGGGGCACAGGTCCTCCGGGGTCAGGTGAGGGCGTTGGCGTTGCGGGGGATGGCCCGGGCCGGCTCGTGGCGCACGTCGGCGTCGGTGAGGGGCCGGGTCCAGGCTGCGAACTCGAGCAGCACGCCGTCGGGGTCGAAGAAGTAGACCGACCGGACGAACACGTCGGGGGTGACCTCGGGCGCCACGCCCCACTCGCTGTCGTCGTGGTTGAGCACGTCCGACACCGCGACGCCCTTGGCACGCAGCCGCTCGACGTAGTCGTCGAACCTGTCGGCCGGCACGTTGAAGGCGAGGTGGTTCATGGAGCCGATGGCGCTCACGATCTCCCCTTCGGTCGGCAGGGCCGGCGCGGCCGACACGCCGGGGGCCGGCTCGGGGGCGTTCGGGAACCAGAAGAACGCCAGGCAGTCGCCGTTGCCGATGTCGAAGAAGAAGTGCTGGCCCATGTCGACGGGCAGCTCGATGGTCTTCACCAGCGGCATGCCCAGCACGCCCTGGTAGAAGTCGACCGTGCGTGCCATGTCGCGGCACACCAGCGCCACGTGGCTCACGCCACCGATCTCGAACTCCTCGTTCGACCTGCCCATCGCGTTGCCCCCTGGTCGTCGTCGAGCCCGATCGTAGGCACCGGCGGCAGGGCGCGCCCCGATCTGCTCAGCTACGGGTGACCTCGACGTACGGGGGCGAAGGAGCTGGCCATGTCGATGGATGGATTCGCGGTGCCCGACCACGTGCGACCGGTGCGGGATGCCGTCCACACGTTCCTCACCGAACGCGTCGAACCGGCCGAGCCCGTGCTGCACGAGGGGAGCGAGGCGAGCGCGGCGCTGCTGGCCGAGCTCCAGGACGAGGCGCGCGCCCAGGGGCTGTGGGCGCTCGGGCACCCCACCGAGCTGGGCGGCGGCGGCCTGCCCTTCCTCGACTACGTCTACGTGAACGAGGTGCAGGGCCGCAGCGAGTTCGGCCAGATCGCGCTCGGCACCTTCACGCTGCAGGACTCGCTCATGCTCCACCAGTACGCCAACGACGAGCAGCGCGACCGGTGGCTGCTGCCGCTGGTGCGCGGCGAGATCTCGCCCAGCTTCGCCATGACCGAGCCCGACGTGGCCTCGTCCGACCCCACCCAGCTGCAGACGCGTGCGGTGCTCGACGGCGACGAGTGGGTCATCTCCGGCCGCAAGTGGTTCACCACCAACGCCAACAAGGCGGCGTACACCACCGTCATGGTGCGCACCGAGCCCGACGCGCCTGACCACTCGGCCTTCTCCATGATCCTGGTCCCCACCGACACGCCCGGCTACCGGATCGTGCGCGAGACGCCGGTGCTCGGCATCAGGGGTGGCCACTGCGAGGTGGCCTACGACGACGTGCGGGTGCCGGCCTCGAACCTGCTCGGACCGCGCGGCCACGGCTTCCTGATCGCCCAGCAGCGCCTCGGGCCCGGGCGCATCTTCCACTGCATGCGTTGGCTGGGTCAGGCGCAGCGCGCGTTCGACCTGCTGTGCAACCGCCTCAACGCGCGCACCGCGTTCGGCGAGCCGCTCGCCAAGAAGCAGCTGATGCAGCAACACGTCTTCGAGTCCTACGCCGAGATCCAGGCCGCCCGACTGCTCACGCTGGCCGCCGCCCACAAGATCGACGCGGGCGACCAGGCGCGGGTGGAGATCGGGGCCATCAAGGTGGTGGGCGCCCGCATGCTCCACAACGTCATCGACCGCGCCATCCAGGCCTACGGGGCCGCGGGGCTCACCGACGACACCCCGCTCAGCTTCATGTACCGGGCGGCGCGCTTCGGGCGCATCTACGACGGTCCCGACGAGGTGCACGTGCACACCGTCGCCCGCCGCATCCTCAAGGAGTACCGCGACGGCACCGGCTGGGAGTTCGGCCTGCGCTGACGACCGCCAGCTTCGGCGAGGTCTGGTCGCAAACCGACCGTCACGGTCGCTTCGGGACCAGACCTCGACCGCGGGCCGCGCTTCAGCGATGCTCGTCGTGCAGCCAGCGGGGGTTCGCCACCCGCAGCTTGTCGATCGCGGCCAGCAGGAGCATCGGGCCGACGTCGTCGCGCCCGTCGAGCGAGCCCGAGCGGATCGCCGCGGCGAGCGTGGCGTCGTCGGGGCAGCCCAGCGCAGCGAGCCGCCGCTCGTGGGCGGCGCGGGGCCCATCGCCCGAGGCCAGCTCCCGCTCGACGATCTTGAGCGCGTTGACGGCCACCTGTCCGTGGAAGTGGACCGCGCCCTCGGTGGCCGGCAGCACCTCGTCCTCGACGTAGGCGCGCACGGCCTCGATCAGCTCGGTTGCCGTGGGCCGGTCGTGCAGCGTGGCGCCAGGGCCGGTGCCGGGCGGCTCCTCGTCGCCGCGCCCGGCCGGGACGGACACCCCCAGGAGGTGCAGGAGGTCGTACTCGGTCTCGGCCACTCGCCGGCCGATGGTGGCCAGCTCGACCGAGCGGGTGTGCCCGTCGAGGTGGCGGCGCG
>JADGOP010000333.1 GCA_017882935.1 Actinomycetota bacterium | reverse complement strand
CCTCGAAGATGGCGAACGAGGCCCAGGGGCAGTCGGTCTGCAGGTGGTGGGCGGCACCGACGCCGGACAGGCCGGCGCCGATGATCAGGACATCGACGTGCTCCACGGTGATCAGCTCCTCAGGCGACGGCGGCCGCGAGTTTGTCATTGAGCGTGCCGTGCTCGCCGAAGAGCTCGGTGCGCCAGCGCTCGACGAGCTCGCTCGTGTCTCGGTCGTCGGGGTGGAAGTCGGGGCGGTTGTAGTCGCGCAGCTGGCGCCACAGCTCGCGCCGCATGATCGGAGAGCGCCGGAAGGCACGCCAGCTCTTGCGGAGCTTGCCGCGCCGGAAGGTGTCGCGGTCGCCGAGCAGCGAGACGACGACCTGGAAGGTCATGCCGCCGACGAAGCCGACGCAGAGCAGGTTCATGGTCATGACCCGGACGCGTTCGCTGCCGCCGACGGCCTTGTACACGTCGAAGGCCACGGCCTTGTGCTCGGACTCCTCGAGGGCGTGCCAGAGGAAGAGGTTCTTGACCTCCTGGTGGCCGAACATCGCCTGGACCTCGTCGCTGCTCAGCACGAGCTCGGCCAGCGTGGCCGTGAAGTGCTCGAGGGCGGCGGTGGCGGCGAGGTTGGACACCGGGGGCAGGAAGCGCTCTCGGGCCTTGAGGCCGCGCTCGGTCCAGCGCTCGAACCGCTTCGTGGGGTAGCCGAGCTCGGCGAGGCGGTTGTTGAACGCCCGGTGCTCGCGGCCGTGCATGGCCTCCTGCCCGATGAAGCCGGTGACCTGTCGCTTCAGCTCCGGATCGCTGATCTCGCTGCGGTAGTGCCGCACCGACCTCACGAAGAAGTCCTCACCGTCGGGGAACACCGCCGACAGCGACGCCGCGACGTGGCTCGAGATGAGGTCTCCATCGGCGGCGAAGTGCTTCGGCAGGTCCTGCAGCGAGGCCTCGAAGGAGATGCGACGGGTCGGAACCTTGCGCTGGGCGTTGGTTGTCTGAGCCATGATGCGCTCACCGTAGACCATCTGAGTGATTTTCTCAATCCCTCATTTCTGCTAGGGTCACACCCGTGGATCCGGAACCGCAGCCGCTGGAGCAGACCAAGGGCGCCCAGACCCGCCGCGCCATCCTCGAGGCGGCCATCTCGCGCTTCGGGCGCGACGGCTACCGCTCCACCTCGGTGGCCGACATCGCGCGCGACGCCGGCGTCGGTGGCACCGTCGCCTACGCCTACTTCCCCGGCAAGGAGGCGCTGTTCCTCGCCGCCGTCGACGAGGACGCCGCAGCCGTCATCAGCCAGGGTCTGGCCCACCTCGACGACCCCGACATCGAGGACTGGCGGTCGAGCCTGATCTTCACGCTCGTCGGCGCTGTCGACGGCCACCCCCTCGCCCGGCGGCTGCTCGCGGGCCTCGAGCCCGACGTCACCACCCGGGTGCTCGAGATCCCGGCCTTGGCCGAGCTGCGCAAGGCCTGCACCGAGCGGCTGCGCGACGAGCAGGTCACCGGCACCGTCCGTCCCGACATCGACCCGTCCACCATCGCCAACGGCGTGGTGTCGATCATCCTCTCGCTGCTCATGTCGGTCGTGCAGCTCGGCACCGACGCGGCCACCACCTACGCCGACGACGTGGCCGCGGTGTTCGACGCCGCGCTCGACCCCACTTCCCCGCCGCGCCCCACGCGCCGACGCTGACCGGGCGCGGTCACCGAGGCGTCGCCTACCTGCGGCCGCCCAGGATGGCGATGAGCCGCAAGAGGGTGATGTAGAGCCACACGAGCGTGACCGTGAGGCCGAAGGCGCCGTAGGACTCCATGAACTTCGGGGCGCCGGCCTCGACGCCGGCTTCGATCGACCCGAAGTCGAGGGTGAACGACAGCGCCGCCAGGATGATGCTGATGATGCTCACCGTGACGGCGAGTGACCCGAAGGCGTGCGAGTAGCGGAACTGCCAGCCGAACAGGGCGAAGATCCAGAGCACCAGGTAGAGCAGGCAGATGCCGGCGATGCCTGCGGTCACCCCGAACGCCATCTTCGCCGTGGGCCGCACGAGGCGGGTGGCGTACAGCACCAGCGCGGCGAGGAAGACGCAGGCGGTGCCGAGCACGGCCGCGGCCACCGCGCCCTCGGTCTGCGCGTCGAAGGCGGCCGACACCGCGCCGAGCACGTAGCCCTCGCAGATCGCGTAGAGGAAGCCCAGGAACGCCGCCCGGCGGGGGTTGAGCGAGCAGGCGATGCCGAAGCCGAGCGCCGCGAACGACGCCAGCCACAGACCCGCGGGCAGCACCACGGTGGTGGACCCGTAGCCACCCGAAGGCGACGGCACGCTCTTCACCGCCGACGTCCAGCCCCACCACCCCGCGACCACCAGCACGACGAGCAGGAACAGCGTCTTCAGCGCGGCGCCAGCCACGGTCATGGTGGCGTCCTGCCCGCGCACCAGGTACTGGGTGCGGATCTTCTCGTTGAAGGCCGGGTTCCCGGACGCGAGGGCGGTGCTCATGGGCCGAAGCTAGTGGTGGCGGAACTCCCGGCCGGGCACCTCGACAGCGCTCCTAGGGTCGGTCGGGTGGACATCACCTACGCCTGGCGGGGCGACTTCTCCAACGAGGCGGTCAACCGGCTCCATGCCGAGGGCTTCGGCCACCGCCTGCTCGACGACGACTGGGTCGGGCAGGTGCACCGACACAGCCTCGGCTGGGTGGGTGCCGTCGCGGGCGACGAGCTCATCGGCTTCGTGAACGTGGCGTGGGACGGCGGCGCGCACGCGTTCGTGCTCGACACGCTGGTGGCGGTCGACGCCAGGCGGCACGGCGTGGGCACGCGCCTGGTCGAGGTCGCCGTCGACCACGCCCGGGAGGCGGGCTGCGAATGGCTCCACGTCGACTTCGGGGACGAGCTGCGCGCCTTCTACTTCGAGGCCTGCGGCTTCACGCCCACCAACGCCGGTCTCGTCCCGCTCGTCCTCTGAGCACCCCGCGCCGCCCACTCGCGGTCGAGGAGGGCATAGGTGCAGAGGGTGGTCCACTCCCCCTTGAACCAGTCGGCCTCGACCAGGCGGCCCTCGCGACGGAACCCGAGCCGGTCGAGCAGGCGCTGGACCGCCACGTTGCGGTCGTCGACCCGGGCGACGACGCGGTGCATCTGGTGTGCGGCGAACAGCTCGTCGAGCACGGCGGTGAGCGCCTCGGTGGCGATGCCTCGACCTTGGCTGCTGCGCGACAGGGTGACGCCGACCTCGGCAGTGGCCGGCTGGTCGGCCGCGCCGTGCACCGCGCCGTCGCCGTGGACGAGCCCGGTGGCGCGGTCCACGATCGCCAGCTGCAGCCACCTGCCCGGCTGGGCGAAGCCCACGCCGCGCTGCTCCTCGAGGAAGCGCGCGGCGTCGGCCATCGAGAACGGCGTGTCCCAGCCCTGGTAGCGCGCCACCTCGGGATCGCTCCGGTAGACCGCGAAGGCCGCCAGGTCGCCGGCCTCGAACGGCCGCAGCGCGAGCCGGGCGGTCACCAGCTCGGTCATCGTCGGGTCACGGACGACGACCGTACCGCCGTCCGGCGGGCCCGAGCCGCTCGGTAGGGTCGCCCTACCGGCCCGGTGAGCGACTCCCGACCGGACACGGAGGACCGACCATGACCGACGAGGGGCCGAGCGAGGAGCA
>JADGOP010000028.1 GCA_017882935.1 Actinomycetota bacterium | reverse complement strand
GCTGCCACGGTGCCTCCTGGTGCCCGGACCGCGGGTCCCGGTTCTGGTCTACTCGGGCCGGCTCCGGATGCTCGCGCGGGCGCCGCTGCCGTTCCTACGGAGCGGGCCGCTCACGGGATTGCCCACGCCCGTAGTGTCGCCACCCATGGCACGGATCCTCATCACCGGCTGCTCCACCGGGATCGGGCGCGGCGCCGCGTCCGAGCTCGCCGACCGGGGGCACCACGTGATCGCCACCGCCCGCGACGCCGCATCGCTCGACAGCCTCGACGTGGCCGAGCGGCTGGCGCTCGACGTGGTCGACGACGCCTCGGTGGCCGCGGTCGCCGCGGCCGTCGGCGAGATCGACGTGCTGGTGAACAACGCCGGCGTGTCGGCACGGGGTGCCATCGAGAGCTACCCGCTCGACGAAGCCCGTCGCCTGTTCGAGACCAACGTCTTCGGCGTGCTCCGCACCATCGGCGCGTTCGCTCCCGGCATGCGCGAGCGCGGTGCGGGGCTCATCGTGAACGTGTCCTCGGTCGAGGGCGTGGTGTCGTCGCCGCTCGGCGGCATCTACTCGGCCACGAAGCACGCGCTCGAGGCCATCAGCGACTCGCTGCGCCTCGAGATCGGGCACTTCGGCGTGCGGGTGGTGGTGGTTCAGCCGGGCTACTTCGCCACGGCCATGCGAGAGAAGAAGACGCCGGTCCCCATCGACGGCACCCCCTACGAGGGGCTGCGCCGCCAGTGGGACGGCGCCGACGAGCGGCTCCTCGGCGGTCCCCGGCCGGGCGCCGATGTCGTGGCACGCGCCATCGCCGACGTCGTGGAGGCCGACGACCCACCCACGCGCCTGCCGGTTGGCGAGGACGCGCTCATGGTGACCGCGGTGCGCAAGCAGCTCGACGACGACGCCTTCGAGGCCGCCATGCGGGAGACCCTCGGCCTCACCTGGTAGCGCCGAGGCCGGTCGAGCGATCAGCGGCGGCTTCGCCGCGGGCGTCTACTCGCCCTTCTTGACCCAGCGGAAGGTGCGCAGCGACACCAGGGTGCCGATGGCCAGCCAGACGAGGATGACGGCGATGTCGGCGGCCATGGGGCCCGAGGAGTGCAGCACCGGCGCGGTGCACCCGCGCACCGCCGGGCAGTGCCGCACCGCCGGGGCGAACGAGTCGAAGATGGCGTGCTGCATGCGCGTCAGCGGCAACCACTGCGCGATGTCGTGGAGCGTGCCCCTGCCGACGGGGAAGAACAGCCCCGACAGGAACAGCAACGGGAAGGCGATGATGTTGACGACGGCCGGCGCCGCGTCCTGGTTGGGGATGAGCGCGGTGATGGCCACGCCGAGCGAGCAGAGCGTCGCCGCGCTCAGCAGCACCACACCGAGGAACTCGAGGAGGTGTTGCGGCGGCTCGACGTGGAAGAACACCATGCTCAACGCGGTGGTGAACAGGGCCATCAGCACCGTGACGATGAGCTGGCTCCCCAGCAGCCCGGCGAACAGCGCCCACGCGGGCAGGGGTGTGCTGCGCTTGCGCTTCAGCGTGCCGTCGTCGCGGCGCATCGTGAGGTTGATGGCGAGGTTGGTGAAGCAGGCGCTCACCGCGGCGAACACGATGATGCCGGCGATGTAGTACGAGGTGAAGCGCACCACGATGCCCGACGGCAGCGCGATGTTGCCGGTGCCGTTGAGGAGGCTGAAGATGATCAGGAAGAACAGCGGGAAGATGATGGTGAAGCCGGCCGCGGCCGGGTTGCGCCAGAACATCTTCTGCTCGGCGACGACCTGACGACCGACCAGCGGCAGGTCGCGGTGGGAGGTCTCGGCCTTCATGACGTCTCCTCGACGTCGGCCGTGAGCTCGAGGTAGACGTCTTCGAGGGTGGGGCGGCTCACGGTGAGGCTGGGGAGCTGGAGGCCGCGCTCGAGCGCCCATCCGGTGAGCGTGTGCAGCAGTGCCGTGGGGTCGGCGGTGCGGGTGACCACGGCTTCGCCCTCGGCCTCGACGGGCACCGGCAGGTCGGCGATGGCCACGCCGGGCGGCAACAGGAAGCGCACGTGCGCCTCGGCGTCGCCCCGGCCACCGATCTCGTCGGGCGCGCCCTCGGCGACGACGCGGCCGCGTGCGACCACGACGACGCGGTCGGCCAGGTTCTGGGCCTCGTCCATGTAGTGGGTGGTGAGGAGCACCGTCTTGCCGAGCGCGCGCAGGCTCTCGACGATCGACCAGGCCGCGCGTCGCGCGGTGGGGTCGAAGCCGGTTGTCGGCTCGTCGAGGAAGATCAGCTCGGGGTCGCCGATGAGGCCCAGCGCGAGGTCGACGCGCCGCTGCTGGCCGCCCGACAGCGTGCGGACCTTCGACCCCGCCTTCTCGCCGAGCCCCACCAGCTCGAGCACCTCGTCGGGGTCGAGGGGATGCGGGTAGTAGCCGGCGTGGAGGCGGACCAGCTCGGCCACCGTGAGGAAGCGCTCGACACCACACTCCTGGAGCACGATGCCGATGCGCTCGCGGAGGCGCCGACCGCCGTGCGCGGGGTCGACGCCGAGCACCGCCACCTCGCCCGCGTCGCGGAGCCGGAAGCCCTCGAGGATCTCCACCATGGTGGTCTTGCCCGCACCGTTCGGGCCGAGCACCGCCACGCACTCGCCCGTCTGCACCGACAGGTCGATGCCGCGCACCGCCTCGACGTCGCCGTACGCCTTGCGCAGCCCGCGCACCTCGATCGCCGTGGTCATCTCGCCGTGGTCATCTCGCCGTGCTCACCCCGCCCGCCGGTCGGTCTACCCGATCGAGCCGGGACCGCCGAAGGGGTCCTCGATCTCGGGACGGCCCGTCGACCCGAGCGGATCGGCGAAGGGATCGGCGAACGGGTCGACCACGCCTTCGACCTCGGCTTCCTCGGCGCCGTACCCGGCGTAGCCGGTGTCCTCGAGCTCGTCGGCCAGCTCGGCGCCCCCGCTGGCGACGATCTCGCCCTTCACGAACACGTGGACGACGTCGGACTTCAGCTCGTCGAGGAGGCGGCGGTAGTGGGTGATGGCCAGCACCCCGAGACCGGTCTCGGCCGTGGCCTGCTCGATGCGGCGGGCGCAGGCCCGCAGGGCGTCGACGTCGAGTCCCGAGTCGAGCTCGTCGAGGACCGCGAACTTGGGGCGCAGCACACCGAGCTGCAGGGTCTCGTTGCGCTTCTTCTCGCCGCCCGA
This sequence comes from Actinomycetota bacterium, assembly GCA_017882935.1. GTDB lineage: Bacteria > Actinomycetota > Acidimicrobiia > Acidimicrobiales > Iamiaceae > JADGOP01. The sequence continues at coordinate 8,558 of JADGOP010000028.1, read as the reverse complement.
GAGGTCGACGTTGAGCGGACGGGTCAGGAAGCGCTCGTCGAACCCGATGCGGCCGGCTTCGGCCAGCACCAGCCCGGGTACCTCGGCGACGTCGCGACCGGCGGCCGTGAACGCTGCCGCGAGCGCGTCCTGCAACGACACGCCCGGGACCTCGGTGGGGTACTGCATGGCCAGGAAGAGGCCCGCCTGGGCCCGCTCCCACGCCGCCATGGCCAGCACGTCGACCCCGTCGAGGGTCACCGACCCGCCGGTGACGGTGTAGCCGGGCCGTCCCATGAGCACGTGCGACAGCGTGGACTTGCCGGACCCGTTCGGGCCCATCACCGCGTGCACCTCGCCGGAGCGCACTGTCAGCGTGACGCCGCGCAGGATCTCGCGGCCCCCGGCCTCGGCCCGCAAACCTTCGATAACCAGCTCGCTCATCGCCGGCCCGCGCTCATCGGTGGACCACTTGCATCCGAGCGCGTTCCGGTTCGGCGATGAGCGCTGCTCCGCTTCGCTCCGCAGAAGTGCACTGTGCTCATTGGTTCGCTCGCCTTCGGCTCGCTCATCGGATCGTCACCACGACGCCGTCGTCGACCAGGTCGACCGGGTACACCGCCACGGCCTTGGTGGCCGGGAGGGTGCTCGGCTCGCCCGTGACCAGCGAGAAGGTGGAGCCGTGCTTCCAGCACTCGAGCTCGCAGGTGTCGGGGTGCACGTCTCCCTCGGACAGGGAGATGCGCTGGTGCGAGCAGATGTCGCCGATGGCGTAGAAGCGCTCGTCGATGCGCACCAGCGCGATGTGCTCCTTGCCCACCACGAAGGCGCGCGCCTCGCCGGGCGGCACGTCGTCGACGGCGCACAACCGGTGCTGGTTCGCCGCGAGCCCCCTCACGGGCTCACTCACCTGGTCGCTCATGCGTTCACCTCACCGGCGCCGATGCGGCGCGCCACCTTGTCGCGCACCCGTCGTCGCAGCGGCTCGGCCGCGCCAGCGATGGGCAGGCGGGCGATGACCTCCTCGAAGAAGCCGGTGAGGACCAGACGCTCGGCGTCGGCCGGCATCACCCCCCGGCTCTCGAGGTAGAAGCGCTGCTCCTCGTCGATGGGCCCCACCGCGGAGGCGTGGCTGCACTTCACGTCGTTCGTCTCGATCTCGAGGTTGGGCACCGACTCGGCCCACGCCTCGTCGGAGAGCTTGAGGTTGCGGTTGGTCTGGTTGGCGTTGGTGTTGGTGCCCTCCTTCCGCACGCGGATGAGGCCCGTGTACACCGACCGCGAGCGGCCACCGACGGCGCCCTTGAACAACAGGTCGGACGTGGTGTCGGGCGCCCGGTGGTCCTGGAACGTGCGGTAGTCGAGCATCTGGTCGCCGTCGCCGAAGTAGATGGCCAGCAGGTCGCCCGACGAGCCGCGCCCCGTGAGGCGGCAGTCGGACCGCAGCCGGGTGTAGTCGCCACCGAACCCCGCCGCGGCGGCGATGAGCGACCCGCCCTGCTCGACCCGGCTCACGAGGTCGGCCACCTGCCACACCTGCGGACCGAGGTCGTTCACCGCCAGGTAATGCAAGCGGGCATCGTTGGCGACGCGCAGCTCGGTGTAGGGCACGGTCAGCGCATGGACGTCGGTGGAGCGGTGGTGCTCGACGACGGCCAGGCGGCTGTTGCGGCCCACGTGCACCACCAGCCGGCCGAACGAGGCGCCGCCGGCGACGGTGGCGAGGCGCACCACGTGGACGGTGCCCTCGATCTCGGCGGACACCGGCGTGCGCACCACGATGGGCGACGGGGAGAAGGCGTCGTTGAGGGTGGCGAAGAGGTCGGGCGCGTCGCCGGCCTCGGCCAGACCGGCATCGGCCGGGTCGACTGACGTGTCGGACGACAGGTCGCTGATCACCAGTCCGGCCGCGGCGGCCGCAGGTGACACGTCGAGCGACACCACCCGGTCGTCGACCAGCACCACGGTTGCGGCTGCGCCACCGGAGGCCCACTCGGACACGTCGGTGAGCGCACCGTCGACCGGCGTCGCGGGGTCGGACGGCGTGGCGAGGGCGAAGTCGTCGAGGTCGAGCTCGTCGATGCGGCTGTAGCGCCACACCTCCTCCGCCGAGGTGGGCAGCGCTGCCGTGGTCCACCGCTCGGCCGCCGCGACACGACGGTCACGCAACCAGTCGGCTCCCGGGAGGGCGGCTGCAGCTGCGGTGGTGAACGTGCTCAGGACGGGACCTCTGGCTGTTTGGCGGGGGCTCGGGGCCGGGGCGGAGGGCCACCACGATCACGCGACACGAGGGCCCATCAGGCCCCCGATGCCCCGCCATGCTACCGGCCGCGAGCACCGGTCCCCAAAGGACCGCTGGTCAGGGTCGTTCGCCGCATGCTCGTCCCGAATGGTTGCTGAGCAGCCAGCCACGGACACGCATTCGGGTCCGACGCGGCGATCAGCGCGGCGCGGCTCCGTAGCTGTCGTACTCGCGGCCCTCACGCCCGGCCGCGGCGCGTCCCGCCTCCAGCTGGAAGGGACTGATGCCGCCGGCCTGCCAGGGCCCCACCGTGCCCGCCGCCCGGGCACGGTCGGACCGGGGCGTGAGGTGGAACAGCTCCCGTGCCTCCTCCATCGGGAGCGAGGCCAGCTCGAACCAGTTGACGGCGAGGAAGTCGACGCTGCCGGCACCGGTGCGGCCGTCGTGGCAGAGCGCCCCGCGCCTCATGGCATCGGCGAGGCGCACGGCCACGCCGTCGTTGGACAGGTGGCCGCGCGAGGCCTCGAAGAGCCCGGCGCCCGAAGCCAGGTACCCCGTCTCGAAGAGCGAGATCACCATGGCCAGCAGGCTGAAGGCGCGGGGGTCGTCGTTCGCCCGGGCGATGAGCGCGAACACCTCGAGCTCGGACTCGAGGGTGGTGCCGTAGTCGGCCAGCACGTGCACCCAGTCGTGCTGGGCCAGCAACGGGGGCGCCGACCCGGGCAGGCCCGGGAACACGAAGCCCCGGGCCCGGTAGAAGCGGAACACGGCCGCGCCGAGGCTGCCGTCGGGCAGGTCGCCGAGCGCCTCCCAGCGCGCGGCGAGGCGCGCGTCGGCCACCACCGCCCCCCAAGCGTCGTCGGCCTCGTCGGCCGCCTCCTGGGCCGTGAGCCCGAGCGCCTCGATGCGCAGCTCGAGGTCGGGGACGTACCCGTTGCGGGAGAAGTCGACCATCGCCAGGCCGAGGCTGCCCTCGGCGAAGCGGTGGGCGACGCGGATCATCTGGTCGTCGACACCGAGCTCGGCGGCATACGCGGCCACGCGGTCGCTCACGTCGAGCGGCAGCGGCGCCAGGATCAGCTCGCCGAGCACCATGAGCTGCACGATGCGGCTGCGGAACTCGTGGCTGCGCGGCGCGAGACCGGTCGCCAGGCCCGCCGGGTCCAGCGGCTCGAGGCCCCGAGGATCGACGGCGTGGTCGGTCATGGCCTCGAACGTGGCGGCGACCAGGGCCACCTGGAGCGGCGTCAGGCCGGCGGCCGGCGCGATCGCGGTGGAGACGCCCCGGGCGAGGAGCAGCACCTCCTGCTCGTCGGGCGGGGTGCGGAGCTCGAGGTCGGGTGCGGGGAAGGGCACGGGCACGGTTCTCACCTCCGGACGAGGGACCACGATACGGACGGCCGAGCGGCACGCGACCGGCCATGGCACCATTCCCCGATGAGCCCCAGCCGCCTCGAGGCGTTCAGCGACGCGGTGATCGCCATCGCCATCACCGTGCTGGTCCTGGGCCTGCACGTGCCCCATGCGGCCACGGCGGGCGGGCTGTGGCGGGCCCTCGGGAAGGAGTGGCCGTACTTCGCCGGCTACGCCCTGAGCTTCCTGACCATCGGCATCATGTGGGTCAACCACCACGCGCTGGTGCACCAGGTGGGTCGGGTCTCGCGCCCGATCCTCTACTGGAACCTCTACCTGATGGCCTGGATCGCCATCGTGCCCTTCACCACCGAGCTGCTCACCGAGAACCTCAAGCTCGCGTCGCAGCTGGGCTGGTCGTACTCGGGACCCGCCGCCACCGCGGCGGTCGTCTACAACGTGTCGTTCGCGTTCGCGGGCACGGGCTTCCTGGCCATGTGGTGGCACCTGGTGCACCACCCCGAGCTGCGGGTGCCCGGCACCGACATCCACGCCGCCGAGGTGGCCCTCCGGCGCAGCACACGCGGCCCGGTGCTCTACGTGGTCGCCGCGGTGGTGTCGGCGTTCAGCCCGCTCGTGGGTGTGGCGCTGGCGGCCTGCATCGCCCTGTCGTTCATGGTCGGGCCCGACACCGCCGACCGCGAGCAGCTGATCGACGCCGACGAGACGACCCGACGGCGCCAGGAGGAGGCCGCGTGGGACCGGTCGAGCTGGGAGCCACCCGCCGAGGCGTGAGGCGCCGGCTCAACCGCGGCCGAACCAGCGCTTCCAGCGCCCGCCGCGCCCGGTGCCCTGCTCGGCGTCGACCTCGGCCTTGATGCGCGGACCTGCCTCGTTGACGATGTCCTCGGCTTCGTCGAGCAGCGCCGCCACGTCGTCGCCGTTGCCGACCCCGGGTGGCTCCTCCGGCGTGGGCGGCGTGATCAGCGACCCGTGCGCCCAGTTGACGTCGGCCAGCCGGCGCTCGTACCTGGGGCAGTTGTCGGGGCAGCGCCACGGGGCCTCGGGAGCGAGGTCGAGCTCGCACTTGCGGACCGTCTCCCCGTCGTCGTAGGTCCGCGACTCGAAGAACTTGCACTCCTCGCGCATGGGCATGCCCACAGTCTGCCCCCACGGAGGGAGTCCCCAACAGTCGCTCGGAGGCCTCGCCCCGACGTCACCGGTGATCATCGGGTCTCGTAGTGTGCACCGGTGCCTCACCCGCCCCGGCTGCGCCACATCACGGCCCTCGACGGGCTCCGCGGCGCTGCCGTGCTGGCCGTGCTCTGCTTCCACGGCGACCACCTCGCGGGCGGCTACCTGGGCGTCGACCTCTTCTTCGTGCTGTCGGGCTTCCTGATCACCTCGTTGCTGCTCGCCGAGAGCGGCTCGAGCGGGCGGGTGCGACTCGGGCACTTCTGGGAGCGGCGCGCCCGTCGCCTGCTCCCGGCGCTGCTCGTCATGCTCCTCGGCGTGGCGGCGTATGCACGGTTCGCGGCCCGACCGGAGGAGCTCCACCGCATCCGCATGGACGGGCTGGCCACCGCCTTCTACGCCGCCAACTGGCGCGACGTGTTCGCCCACACCGACTACTGGTCCCTGTTCAGCGCCCCGTCGCCGCTCGACCACACGTGGAGCCTCGCCATCGAGGAGCAGTTCTACGTGTTGTGGCCCCTCCTCTTCGTCCTCCTGATCGCCCTGGTGCGGCGCCGGGGTCGCACCCCGGAGACCACCGGGACCCGCAACCCCCTCGCCCTGACCGTGCTGGCCGTGGCCGTCGGGCTCGGTGCCGCATCGGTGGTGCTCTCGCAGGTCCTCTACCGCACCGCTGGCACCAACCGCGTGTACTACGGCACCGACACGCGCGCCTTCGCGATCCTGGCCGGCGTGGCCCTCGCGGCCCTGACCAGCCGCTTCGGCCCGGTGCGCTCCCGAGGCTGGCGCGCCGCGCTCGAGGTGGCCGGCTGCCTGTCGGTGGTGGTGCTCGGCGTCGCCTGGGCGCGGCTCCCCGGCAGCTCCCCCACCCTCTACCGCGGCGGCCTGCTGCTGTGCTCGGTGGCCGCCGCCGTGGCCATCGCCGCGGCCATCCAACCCACCCGGGGCCCCGTCGCGTTCGCCGCCTCGTTCAAGCCCCTCGTCTGGCTCGGCCTCATCAGCTACGGCGTCTACCTGTACCACTGGCCGATCTTCGTGTGGCTGAGCCCCGAGCGGACCGGCCTCGACGGCTGGTCGCTCTTCGCGGTGCGGCTGGCGGTCACGCTGGCGGTGGCCGTGGCGTCCTACGTCGTCATCGAGCAGCCCATCCGCCACGGCAGCGGCTGGCGTCCGCGCACCAAGGTGCTGGCCCCGTCCGTCGGCCTGGCATCGGTGGCCCTCGTGGTGCTGCTGGCCACGATCGGGTACCGGCCGGTGATGACGAAGGCGACGCTCCAGCAGCGCATCAACACCGCCCTCGCCCGCACCGAGCGGGCGCCCACCGACACCCGCGTGCTCGTGGTGGGCAACTCCGTGGGCTGGTACCTGGGGAACGACGGCTTCGAGCCCTTGCAGGACGCGCTGCGCATGACCGTGCTCAACGTCGCCGAGCCCGCCTGCAGCTTCCCCGACATCACGAAGTCGCGGCTCTCCAACGGCCTGGTCACCACGGTCACGGCCCACACCTGCACGGCCGAGTGGGCCCGGGCGCTGGCGGCGTTCCACCCCGACGTGGTGGTGTTCGCCCGCAACGGCATCGCCAACGACGCCCTCTCCCACGGTGGACCGTTCCTCAAGCCGTGCACCGCGGCGTACGACAGCTGGTACCGCGCCGGGCTCGCCAAGGCCGCCCGGCAGCTCACCGCCGGTGGCGCCCGCCTCGTGCTGGTCACGAGCGCGTACAGCGAGCGGTCCAACATCCCCGACTGGGCTGCCGTGATCCGCGGGACCGACTGCGGGAACCGCATCGAGACCCAGGTTGCCAGCACCACACCTCGCGTCCGGGTCGCCGACCTCAACAGCCTGCTGTGCCTCCCCAACGGAATGTGCGCGACCCACCGCGACGGGATCGCGCTGCGCCCCGACGGGACCCACTTCGTCGGCCAGGGCGCCCAGATCGTCACGCGGATGCTGGCGCCCCAGATGGGCCTCGGGAACGGGGGCCGGTCGTGACGTCACCGGTCGCGACCCCGCACCGGACGCGGGCGCGCATCAGCCACATCAGCGCGCTCGACGGCATCCGCGGCGCCGCCGTCGCCGGCGTGCTGCTGTTCCACGGCGGCCACCTCAACGGCGGCTACCTGGGCGTCGACACCTTCTTCGTCCTGTCCGGCTTCCTCATCACGAGCCTGCTGCTCGCGGAGATCGGTTCGACCGAGCACGTGAACCTCGGGGCGTTCTGGGCCCGACGGGCACGGCGGCTGCTCCCCGCGCTCGGCGTGATGCTGCTCGGGGTGGCGGCCTATGCCGCGCTCCTCGCCCCGCCCGAGCAGCTGCATCTCATCCGCATGGATGCCCTGGCCACGGTTGCCTACGTGGCCAACTGGCGGGCGGTGTTCTCGGGCTACAACTACTGGGCGCTCTTCACCGCGCCGTCGCCGTTCGACCACACGTGGAGCCTCGCGATCGAGGAGCAGTTCTACGTGATCTGGCCGCTGGTCGTCACCGGCCTGCTGGCCATGGGACGGCGGGGCGCCGCCCGGTCGGCCGAGGCCGTGGCGAGGCGCATCCTCGTCACCGCCGTGGTGCTCGGTGCTGTGTCGGCGTTCCTGTCGCTGGCGTTCTACTCCTGGTACGGCGTCAACCGCGTCTACTACGGCACCGACACCCGCGCCTTCGCCATCCTCGCCGGCATCGCCCTGGCGGCGTTGACCGCGCTGCTGGGCCCGGTCACCGCCCGTCGCCCGCGGCTCGCCCTCGAGGTGGCCGGCATCGGGGCCGCGCTGTTCCTCACCGCTGCGGCCTTCTCGCTCAAGGGCCAGTCGCCGCACCTCTACCGTGGCGGCCTGCTGGCGTGCTCGGTAGCCGCCGCGATCGTCGTCGCCGCGTCCGTGCAGCCGGCCCCGGGCCCGCTCAGCAAGCTGCTCTCGATCAAGCCCCTCACGGCCCTCGGCCTCATCAGCTACGGCGTGTACCTCTACCACTGGCCGCTCTTCGTCTGGCTGAGCCCGGCCCGCACCCACCTCCACGGCTGGCCGCTGTTCGCACTGCGGGTCGCCGTCACGATCGCGGTGGCCGTGGTCTCGTACCGCTTCGTCGAGCAGCCCATCAGGCGTGGCTGGCGCCCTGCGATACGCCCCGGCGTCGTCTACCCGGCCGCCGCTGCGCTGGTGGTGGTGGCCCTGCTCATCGGCACCGCGGGGTACCGCCCGCCGCCGCACGGGGCCACGAGCGCCGACGTGGCGGCCCGGAGCGCCGAACGGGCCGTCCACACCGCGCCGCCCGGGTCGTTCCGCCTGATGGTGGCCGGCAACTCGGTGGCCTGGTACCTCGCGCGTGAGGGCTTCAAGCCGCTCGCCGCGTCCCACGGGGTCGCGCTGTACAACGAGGCCGACCCGGCCTGCATCTACCCGGGCGCGTCGCGGGCCAAGATGCTGTCGGGCGGCATCATCGGCCACCAGCAGCCGTGCGATGTCTTCTGGAAGATCGGCGCCGAGCACTTCAAGCCCGACGCCGTGGTGCTCACGTTCGCCGACTACGGAACCGGGGGGTTCGAGCACAACGGCCGCTTCGTCCAACCGTGCACCCCGGCGTTCGACGACTGGATGCGCAGCGACCTGACGGAGAAGGCCCGGTTCTTCCGCTCGAAGGGCGCGCGGGTGGTGCTGGTGACGTCGGTGTACGCCGGCGCCAACATCCTCATCCGGGAGACACCGATCGAGCGCCGCATGACCGACTGCGCGAACCGGGACGAGCGCGACGTCGCCCGACTCGTGCCGGGGACTACTGTGTACGACCTCAACGGCCGGCT
>JADGOP010000332.1 GCA_017882935.1 Actinomycetota bacterium | reverse complement strand
TGGACCAGCATCGCCCGCAACAAGCGCTCGGTCGTGCTCGACCTCCGCACCGACGAAGGTGCCGCGGCCGCGCGGCGCCTGGCCGCGACGGCCGACGTGGTGCTGGAGAACTTCCGGCCCGGGCAGCTCGAGCAGTGGGGTCTCGGCTACGACGACCTCGTGGGCGACAACCCCGGCCTCGTGATGGTGCACGTCTCCGGCTACGGGCGCACCGGGCCCCGCTCGGCCGAGGCGGGGTTCGGCAGCATCGGTGAGGCCATGGGCGGGATCCGCCACACCACCGGCGCCGCCGACGGGCCGTCGTCTCGCGCGGGCATCAGCCTCGGCGACTCCGTCGCGGCGCTGTTCGCCGTGATCGGCACCCTCGCCGCGCTCGAGGAGCGTCACCACAGCGGACGCGGGCAGGAGGTCGACGTCGCGCTCTACGAGGCGGTGGCCGCGCTCATGGAGTCGAGCCTGGCCGACGCCGAGGTGGCCGGCATCGTCCGGGGCCGCACCGGCGGAGTGCTCCCCGGTGTCGCCCCGTCGAACGCGTATCGCACGGCCGACGGCGCCGAGGTGCTCATCGCCGGCAACGCCGACTCCGTGTTCGCGCGGCTCTGTGAGGCGATGGACCGGCCCGACCTCGCGGTCGACGAGCGCTACGCGACCCACGGTGCCCGAGGTGTCAACGCCGCGGAGCTGGACGAGCTGATCGATGCCTGGACCTCGACGCTTCCCTCGGACGACCTGCTGGACCTGCTGGCGGCCCTCGGCGTCCCGAGCGGCCGGGTCTACACGGCCGCCGACGCGCTGCGCGATCCGCACTACGCCGCCCGCGGCATGGTGCAGCGGCTCACCTCGGTCGGCGGCGTCACCCTGCCCGTGGCGGGCGTGGTGCCCACCTTCTCGCGCACCCCGGGGTCCATCCGCACGCCTGGACCCGCGCTCGGCGCCGACAGCGACGAGCTGCTCGGTCACGACCTTCAGGTCGACTCGTGAGCCGCCGCACCCCGCGCCGGGGGCTCGTCGTAGAGCGCATCGACGGAGTTCCCGCCCGCCATCACCGCCAGCAGTTGATCCCGGCCCTGCAGGACGTGCTCGTGCACCAGGCGTCCGGCTCGCGGTGCGTCGCCGCGCCGGATCGCTTCGGCGATGAGCCCGTGGAACACGACCGACCGCGTCATGCCCGCCGCGTCGTAGTGACGGAAGGCCTGGAACACGAGCGTGTGGTCGACGGTGCGGATGAGCACCTGCGTCAACCGCTCGTGGTGGGCGGCCTCGAGCACCGTCAGGTGGAACACGTCGTTCTGGTGGAACACGGCGCGGATCGCCTCGAGGTCGCCGCCGGATGCCGCCTGCGCCGCGGCCGCGAAGTCGGCGTCGGCGGCCGTGAGCCGGTCCAGCTGGTCGGGGGTGGCGCGCACCGCGGCCAACTCGGCGGCCATGCCCTCCAGCCGCCCGCGCAGCTCGTAGAGGTCGTCGATGTCGGCCACCGTCAGCGAGCGCACCCTGGCACCGCGGTTCGGCTCGAAGCGGACGAGGCCCTCGGACTGCAGCATCCGCAGCGCCTCACGGATGGGGGTGCGCGAGAGCTCCAGCTCCTCGGCGAGACGCTGCTCGACGAGCCGTTCGCCCGGTCGCAGGCGGCCCTCGACGATCCACCGGCGGATCTGGTGGTACGCATCCATCCCGTTGGGCAGGGTCACGGGGCGCAGGGTACCGGTCGTGGCCATGGGGGACGCTGACATGCCGATCGACCACTACCCGTCCTCGAGCGAGGTGCGCGAGGTGGGGCCTCGCGACGGCCTCCAGAACGAGGCCCCCATCGCGGTCGAGGCCCGCATCGATCTGGTCGACGCCCTCTCGGAGACCGGCCTGCGTGCCATCGAGGTGGGCTCGTTCGTCCGGCCCGATGCCATCCCGGCCATGGCCGGAACCGACCGGGTGCTGGCGTCCATCACCCGACGGGAAGGTGTGCGCTACCGGGTGCTCGTCCCGAACCTCCGCGGCGCGGAGCTGGCCGTCGACGCGGGTGCCGACGAGCTCGAGGTGGTCGTCAGCGTCAGCGGCACCCACAACGCCCGCAACCTCAAGATGAGTGTGGACGACTCGGTCGAGCAGATCCGACGGGTGGTCGAGCGGGCCGCGTCGGCGGACGTCCCCGTCGAGGCCATCCTGGCGACGTCGTTCGGGTGTCCGTACGAGGGAGCCGTCGACCCGGTGCGCGTCGTGGCTCTCGCCCAGCGGCTGCGGCAGGCCGGTGTGACCACGTTCTCGTTCGCGGACACGACGGGCATGGCGACGCCGTTGACCATCGTCGCCCTCCTCGACGAGCTCACCGCTGCGGGCTGGCCGACCGACGACGTCGCCCTTCACCTCCACAACACCCGGGGGACCGGGCTGGCCAACCTCGTCGTGGCCGCGCAGCGCGGCGTCCGGCGCTTCGACGCCTCGGTGGGCGGCCTGGGCGGGTGCCCGTTCGCGCCGGGGGCCACCGGCAACGTGCCGACCGAGGACGTGGTGCACCTGCTCGACTCGCTCGGCATGACCACGGGCGTCGACCTCGAGGCCCTCATCCTCGTGGCTCTCGAGCTCGAGACCGTGATCGGGAGGCAGCTCCCCGGGCAGGTCATGCGCGCGGGCCCCTGGTACCGGCTGCCCTCTGCATGAGCCACCGCCCGCGTCACCGCAGGCCCTGACAGGGCTCCGGCCCCACCCTCGGGAGCGAATCCGTGCTGTCACCGATGTCCGCCGCCACCGCCCACGACGAGTTCCTGCTGCGCTGCGAGGCGCTGGTGCCCGGGCTCCGCGCCCGGGCAGAGGAGGCGGAGGCGCTGCGCCGGCTCCCCGACGAGACCATGCGGGAGGTGCGTGAGGCGGACCTGCTCCGGGCGGTGGTGCCGACCTCACTCGGGGGGCTGGGTCTCGGCCTCGACGACCTGGCCCAGGGCACCCGGGTGCTGGCCCAGGGGTGCCCGGCGTCGGCCTGGACGATCTCGTTCCTGATGCTGCACGGCTGGCTGCTGTCGAAGCTGCCGCCTGCAGGCCGCGACGAGCTCTTCGCCGACGGTCCCGTCGTGCTGGCGCCCGCGCCGCTGGCCCCCACCGGGACCGTCACGGTCGTGGACGGGGGCTACCGGCTGACGGGACGGTGGGAGTGGGCGACCGGGGTCGAGCACGCGGAGTGGGTGCTGGTCCACGCCGTCCAGGTCGAGCCGGAGCTCACCACGCACTTCCTCGTGCTGCCGAGGGCGGAGGTCGAGGTGGACGACGTGTGGTTCACCTCGGGGATGTGCGCGACCGGCAGCAACACCGTGCGCATCGACGACCGGTTCGTGCCCGCGCACCGTGCCATGCCGGCCCGTTCCCTCCTCTTCGACGCGGCGTCGCCGGATGGTGACGGGCTGCTGAACCACCCCGTGCCGCCGGTGCTGGCGCTGGTCGCCTCGGCGCCTGCCCTCGGTGCCGCCGAGGCCGCGGTCGCGCTGTTCAAGCAGCGCCTCACCGATCGGGTCCTCGCCTACTCGCTCGGCGACCGACAGCGTGAGCAGCCCGCCTCGCAGGTCCGGCTGGCGACGGCGCTGAGCGACCTCGCCTCGGCGCGGGCGCGTTGGGACGCCACCATCGCAGGTCTCGTCGACGCGTGCGAGGCGGAGCCGCCGAGCG
>JADGOP010000331.1 GCA_017882935.1 Actinomycetota bacterium | reverse complement strand
GTGACCGTGAGCGACCTCGACCGGAGCCGTCCCTGGTACGGCCGGCTGTTCGGGTCCGACCCGGTCCTCGACGAGGACACCGGTGCCTTCCACCACGTCGTGTGGCTGCTCGGCGGCACGCTGTTCGGCATCCACGGCCACCCGCGCCCGTCGGGATCGGAGCCCTTCGACGAGCTGCGGCCGGGCCTCGACCACGTCGCGTTCGGTGTCGCAAACCGGGCCGAGCTCGATGCGTGGACCGAGAAGCTCGACGCGCTCGGCATCGCCCACGGAGGCGTCGTCGACGCGCCGTACGGCTCGGGCGTGTCGTTCCGCGACCCGGACAACATCGCCCTCGAGTTCTTCGCCCCGCCCGGCTGACCCACCCCAGGCCCGCGCGGGTTCTGGGGACCGATATGTGCTCATAGCGCGCATATCCGTCCCCAGAACGTGGGGGGTCGCCGGGTTCGCGGGCGTCAGGGGGCGGCGACGTCGTCGACGAGGGCGGTGAGCTCGGTGACGGGGAGGCGGACGATCAGCGAGCGGGCGTCGCCCACGCCGAACGACAGCAACGCGTCGCCGCCCGACACCGCCAGCCCGGCGCAGAACTCGATGGGCGCGCCGGTGAACGTGAACCGCGGGGACACGCCGTCGATGGCGAAGTCGTCGCCGGCCTGCGTGAGCCGGACGACGCGGTGCACGTAGCGCCGCGTGGACCCGTACCCCGAGGCCTCGTGGGTGGCGAAGTACCAGCGCCCGTCGATCTCGACACCCTGGGACCCGCCCCGCAGGTGCTCGCACACCTCGGGTGCCGGGGTCGACCTCACGGTGACGAGCCTGGCCGTGTCGGGGTCGACCTGCAGCACCACCGTGGGGAAGCAGGCGTAGAGGAAGTGGAGAGACCCGTCGACGACGAACGGCATCCAGTTCTTCTCGTGGCGGGTGGTGTCGTGGTGCGGTGGGCGCAGCGTGCGGAGGGTGGCACCGGGGGCCACGCCGTGCGGGTCGTCGGGCGGGTCGAGCGACAGCCACGCCATCTCGCACAGCTCGGCGGGGTTGCGGTCGCGCACCGTGGCCACCGCGTACCAGCGCCCCCCGACCTCGATGGGGCGGGCGTCCTCGCAGCCCTGGACCAGGGAGGGGAAGCGGTCCTCGCCGGCGGGCACCTCGGGGAGCTCGAGCACGTCGAGCACCTCGAAGTCGGCGCCGAGGCGCAGCACGTGGTTGACGGTGCGGATGGGGTAGCCCCCGTCGAGCTGCTCGTAGTGCCCCGTCTCGGTGAGGCGGTAGTTGGACGCCCGGGTGACCAGGCGGAACCCGGCGCCGTCGGCCGCGATGCTCGGGTTGAAGCGGGGCCACTTGACCCTGGTGCCGTCGGCGGAGGTGGAGGTGGAGGTGGGCGCGCGGTCGCCCAGGTCGGGGTCGAGGTCGAGCACGTCGAAGCACGTCGACGGTGCCAGGTCGAGGAGCGTGGCCTCCGCCCGGGCGCCGGGCGCGATGGCGCCGACCGCGGGGAGCGGCGCGCCGCCGGCGGTGACCTCGGTGTGGCCGAGCGCCTGGAGGCACCAGCCGAGGTTGTGGCGCACCCACGTCTCGACCCACCCGGGCACGCCGTCGGCGAGCAGCTGCTCGTTGGCCTCGCGGGCCGACTTGGGGTCGCCGATCCAGTAGGCCGCGATGGCGTACTCGAACCGGAGGCCCCACTCGTAGGGGTCGCGCTGCACGAAGAGCCGGTCGCGCTCGGGGTAGGGGATGGCCAGGCCCGCCGTCGCGAAGTGGTGCGCCAGGTGGTACTGCTCACGGCTCCGGTAGCCCCGCGCCAGGTGGTAGAGCGGCTCGGCACGCTCGGGCCGGAGCTGCCAGGCGGCGAGCAGCTCGACCACGGCGGCATCCCAGTCGGTCGGGGCCAGCAGCTCGCCGATGCGCTGCTGCGCGCAGAACGCCTCCTCGGCCCAGCCGCCCACGTCCACGCGCCGCCGGTACAGCTCGACCGCACGCTCGGTGGCCCCGAGGTCGGCGTAGGTCTGCGCCAGGTAGAAGAGCGTGCGGGGGTCTTCGGGGTCGTCGGCGAGGGCCTCCTCGAGCAGCACCCGGTCGCGCGCGAACTTGTCGGCCCGCGAGCCCCCGTCGGCGTGGTGCTCGATGAGGAGCTGGTCGAGGACGGCCTCGCGCTCGCCGGCCCCGTCGTCGTCGGCGTCGAGGGCGAGGTACTCGTGGGTGGCACCCACGAACCGCCACGGCAGGTCGCCGCGCACCAGCCGCGGCACCGCGTAGTCGAGGCTGCCGACGTGGTGCAGCAGGTACGAGTCGGCGCTGAGCTCCGGCAGCGGCCCCTCGATGCGCACCGTCATGTCGGCGTCGACGAGGAGGAGGTAGTCGGCCCTGCCGCGCGACAGGCGCATCAGCTCGGTGCGGTTGTGCCCGAAGTTGCGCCAGGCCCGCTGGTGGAGCGTGCCCGGCAGCCCCTCGAGAGCCCGCTCGACGAGCTCCTGGGTGCCGTCGGTGGACCCGGTGTCGACGATCGACCAGTGGGTGATGATCGGGCGCACCGAGGCGATGCAGCGCTCGACGACCTCGGCCTCGTTCCGCACGATCATCGCGAGGGCGATGGTGGGCGGCCGGGGCTCGGGCGACCGGCCGTCATCCCGGGCGCTCGCAGCGTGGCGGCTTGGCGGGTCGGGGTCGATCACGAGGTCACCGTTCGAGTCGTGCCCGCCACGGAATGGCGGCACATCGTGCCGGGGGAGCGGAAGCGTACGCGGAACCGTTGCTCGAAGCACTGCAAACAAACCCCCGCGTCCTGAGGTCTGGTCCGAAACCGACCGTCACGGTCGGTTTCGGACCAGACCTCGGAGGCGACGGGCGCGTCAGCGACCGGCGGCGAAGACCTCGCTCAGCTCGAGTGGAGGCGTCACCACCAGCTGGTCGAAGCGGCACGACTCGGGCTCACGATCGGGTCGCCACCGCAGCAGGTGCGCGGGGTGGCGCAGTCGCGCGGGTGGGCCCCAGCGCTCGAGCGCGTCGCCCTGCAGTTGGCTGAACTCGACCTCGGCCACGCGCTCGATGCGCAACGGCACCCACGAGGTGTCGCGCCCGCCCGACCAGCGGCTCGGGGCGCCCGGCAGGCGGGTGCCGTCGCCGGCGCCCTCGTCGCCGGCCACCTCGGTGACCCAGGGGTGGCCGTCGGCGCCGCCTTCGGTGAGCGGGCGCAGCTCGTCGACGAGCCCGGCGCGCTGCTTGGCGCTGAAGCCCGACGCCACGCCCAGGCTCTGCAGGCGGCCGGCCGAGTCGTAGACGCCGAGCAGCAGCGAGCCCACCGTCTCCCCGTCCTTGTGCCAGCGGAAGCCGGCCACGACCATGTCGCCGGTGCGCTGGTGCTTGACCTTCACCAGCGTGCGCTTGCCCGGCTCGTAGACGTCGGTGCCGCGCTTGGCGACCACACCGTCGAGGCCCGCCCCCTCGAACCGCTCGAACCAGTCTGTGGCCTGGTCGGCGTCGTCGGTGGCGGGGGTGACGTGGATCGGCGGCTCCACCCCGCCGAGCCGCTCGGTGAGCTCGCCGCGGCGCGTCGAGAAGGGCTCGCCGAGGAGCGACCGGTCACCGAGGGCGAGCAGGTCGAACGCCACGCACGAGGCCGGCGTCTCGACGGCGAGCTTCTGCACCCGCGAGTCGG
>JADGOP010000330.1 GCA_017882935.1 Actinomycetota bacterium | reverse complement strand
GACCTCGCCGCAGACCTCTACCATTTCGACGGTGGCCGCCGGTCCCCCGTCGGCCGCACCGTCGACTGCCGGGAGCGATATCCGCACCAGGTGCAGCGGGGCGGCCGAGTGGGTCTTGCCGTGGTAGCAGCCGCCGAACTCCTCGCTCCCCTCGCCGTTGTCGAGGAACCAGCCCGAGCCGGCGCTCAGCACGATGTCCCAGCCATACGTCTGCCCCTCCACCGTGCGGTAGCGGGGGGACCAGGCCTCGTCGAGCGTCAGCGTGCCTGCGCCGGCGTCGAACCCCACCCGGTGGCAGCTCGTGTCGCCCACCACGTAGACGTCGCTGCCGAGGGCCGACAGCCGGGCGATCGAGCCCTCGGGCAGCTCGATCGAGGCCACGAGGTCGAGGTTGCCGGGCTCCAGCACCACCAGCTCGGAGCCGGTCACGCCGTCGGCGAGGCGGTGGATGCCCTCGCCGCCCGCGATGTCCTTCATCACCAGGTGGCCAGACGGCAGCACCACCAGGGAGTTGTACGGACGGTCGCGCGGCAGCTCCCGCGAGGCGAGCGGCTCGAGCGTGACGGGGTCGAGCCGGTGGCAGTAGCGGCCGTACGTCACGTAGAGGCTGCCGTCGGCGTGCGCCGCCAGCCCGCCCGGCCAGAACGGCCCGGCCGGCAGGTCCGGCGACCTCACCACGGGCTCGAGCGTCACCGGGTCGATGCGCTCCACCCAGCTCACCGTGTCGGGCCCGATGGTGTGGCAGAGCAGGAACACCTCGCCGGGGTCGCGCAGCACGCACATCGTCGGGGCGAACGTGCTGCGGGTGGTGGTGCGCAGCTCGCGACCCGGCGACAGGTCGAGACCGGGCGCTCCGGGCGCGCCCCCGGCCGGCGCCTGGCGTCGCGTCGGGCCACCGTCCTCGGCCGACCAGGGCCCCGGCCAGTACCCGTCGAGCTCGGAGCCGGAACCGACCGCGACGTCAGCCATCCGACGCGCCCAGCTGCTGCCGGACGACGGCGAGGCAGTCGGTCGGGGCGTCGAGCTGCACGAAGTGCCCGGCGCCGGGGATCCGGTCGAGGGTGGCGCCCGGGAGCTCGGCGGCCCACTGCTCGGCGGTCTCGTACGGGAACACCGGGTCGGCGTCGCCGAAGGCGAGGTGGATCGGGATGTCCCACTCGCGGAGCCGGGCGCGGGCCCGCTCCTGCAGGGCGGCGTCGCCCAGGACCGGCTCGGCGAAGGGGAGGCAGACGGGGAACCGGCGCGCGCCGGCCTTCGAGGCGGCACCCGTGAAGGGGGCGTCGAAGGCCTTGCGGATGGCCTCGGCGTCGAGGTCGGGCCGCCGCATCGTCCCCGCCACGATGGCGCCCGTGGGCATGTCGGCGCCGAACTGCTCCGGGTCGACGGCCATCTGGTGCCACCAGCGGATGCCCTCGCCGTACTCGTAGGTGTCGTGGTGGAGCCAGGTGTTGAAGATGAACAGCCTGGCGTAGCGATCCGGGTCCGTGAGCGCCGTACACAGCCCGATCGGCCCCGCCCAGTCCTGCACCACCAGGTTGATGTCGCCGAGGTCGAGGTGGCCGATGAGGGCTTCGAGCGCGTGCCGGTGCCCGGCGATGCTGTACCAGGCGTCGTCGAGCGGCTTGTCGGACCGGCCGAAGCCGAGGTGGTCGGGGGCGACCACGCGGTAGCCGAGGTCGACCAGGGGCTCGATCCAGTCCCTGTACAGGTACGACCAGGTCGGCTCGCCGTGCAGCAGCAGGAAGGTGCCCTGCGTGGGGCCCGCGGGCCGCTCGTCGACGTAGTGCTGGCGGAGGCCGTCGGGGTGGGTCAGGTAGTGGGGCGCGAACGGCCAGTCGAGGTCCGCGAAGCAGCTGTCGGGCGGGCGGTCGACGTCCACGGGCGAGGCGGCGCTCAGCTCGTCATGCCACCGAGGCCGACGAGGCCGCGCGCCAGCTCGATCTCACCCATGTGGCGCAAGCCGTGCTGGTAGAGCCAGCACTCCGTGGCATCGAGCACCGTCACCCCTTCGGGCCCGGCGACGCGCGCGCTGTAGGTGGTGGCGATCATGTCGGGGAAGGGGCGCGGGATGACGACGCGGGCGAACTCGGCCGGGTCGAGGTCGGCGAGCCAGGCCTCGGTGCGGTCGAACACCGCCCGCTGGTAGGCCTTGAAGGCCTCGAAGTCGCCGATGCGCTGGGCCACCATCTCGTCGACGGTGCGGTGCTTGCCGTGGTCGTTGATCGTGACCTGCACCTTCTCCTGCCATTCGTCGCTCCAGATCGGCGGGATGCCCGTGATCATCATGAACGAGGCGTCCTCCATGTTCGTGTAGTGGAACAGGGAGAAGGCGATCGGCAGCACCCCCTCGCGCTCGAAGTGGTTCACGTGCTCGAGGCCCATGGTGTCGACAGCCTGGTAGTACAGCGAGTGCATCGCCGCCATCCGTCGCTGCAACGAGTCGAGGGTCAGGTCGGTCATGGCATCATTCCCCTTGCCGCGATGCTTCGTGCCCTCACCCTATTTTGTGGCATGATGAATGTCAATTGATCCGGCCCAGGGGGATGATCGGTGCCACGAGGAACGGTTCGGCGAGAGGTGCGCATCGCAGTCCCCGCCGAGGAGGCGTGGGCGCTCGTCGGTGCCCCGGAACGCCTCCCCGAGTGGTTCCCCGGCATCACCGAGGCCGCCGTCGACGGTGACAGCCGGGTCATCACCATGCGCTCCGGCCTCCCCATGCCCGAGCACATCGTCACGCGCGACCCGATCCTGCGCCGCTTCCAGTACCGGATCACCGCTCCCATCGTCGTCGAGCACCTCAGCTCGATCGACGTGTTCGACCTCAGCCCGGACTCGTGCCTGGTCTCCTACTCCTGCGACGCCGACCCGGCGACCATGGCACTGATCATCGGGGGCGCCGCGGGCAACGCCCTCGAGCACCTGCGCGACCTCCTGGAGGGACGAGCCTGATGGGCCGCAAGATCCTCTTCGTCACCACCGACCAGCAGCGCCACGACACCCTCGGCTGCTACGGCGGGCAGGTCGCCCGCACGCCCGTCATCGACGGCGTCGCCGAGGCGGGCGTCCGGTTCGACCGCGCGGTCCCCCAGTCGGTCGTGTGCATGCCGTCGCGGTCCACCATCCTCACCGGCCAGCACCCCACCACGCACGGCGTCTGGATGAACGGCGTCCCGCTGCCCGACGACGCGCCCTCGGTCGCTGACGTGCTCCACGAGGCGGGCTACCGCACGGCCCTCATCGGCAAGGCCCACTTCGAGCCCTTCCTCGATCCGTTCCAGCGGTTCACCGAGAACGCCATGGGCACCGACACCCGCCCGCCCGGCGGCGTGCACCGCGGCTTCGAGCACCTCGAGTTCGCCACGCACGGCGCGTTGGGCCCCACCCACTACGCCCGCTGGCTCGCCACCGAGCACCCCGAGGCCGTGGGTGGCTTCTACGCGGTCCTCGACCACGCCCTGCAGGTCAACGCCGCGGGCGGCGGCGACTCCGGCGCGCCGCAGGTCCACGTGAACCCCATCGACAAGGGCTGGTACCACACCGACTGGGTGGCCGACCGGACGATCGGCTGGCTCGACTCGCTCGACGCCGACGACGCCTGGTTCTGCTGGATGAGCTTCCCCGACCCCCACCACCCGTGGGATCCGCCGCAGTC
>JADGOP010000329.1 GCA_017882935.1 Actinomycetota bacterium | reverse complement strand
AGCAGCGCCACACAGAGCGCGACGGCTGGCAGGGTGCGACGCATGGGAGGACTCTAAATGAGACTGATTCCCATTACAACTTTCGGGGTCACTGCGCCTCGAGGGTGGCGGCGACCGGAAGCACGACGCCGACGTGGCTGAACGTCACGCTCCCACCCAGGCGGGGCTGGGCGTAGGCGACCGTGGTGGCCACCAGTTGGAGCATGATCCTCGCCCCCGGCTTCACCGTGAAGGCCACGATCTCGAGCGGTACCGACGTGGTGTGGGGCTTGCCGTCGAGCGTCACGGCCACGGGGGTGACCTGGTTGCCGAGCACCAGGCCCGTGCTCTCGTCGACGAGCTGCGCGAACACACGCGTCGGCCGGGCGCCCGCAGGGACCGTGCCCTGGTACGACAGCTGGAGGCGCGGGGCGCCGACGATGACGCCCGTGCGGTTCCCCGTGTTGATCGGCACGTTGACCGCGTTGGGGGCTGGCGAGGGCATGATGGCGCCTGCGAAACCGGCCAGCAGGTCCTTGTTCGACGCCGGGATGTGCGCCGGGCCCGACCCGCCGGTGGCGACGAGGGGGAGCGTGCCACGGCCGGTGCCGGTGAACGGGACGCCGGCCGGGAGGGGGTAGTCGTCGGCGGTGTGCTCGACACCGTTCTGGTCGACGAACGAGAAGCGGGGCCCGGTTGACGTGGCCGCGTTCCGCTTCACGTAGCGCGAGAGCCAGGCGAGGGTCGCTCGGCTCGAGCGCTGGGGGTCGCCCGCCTTCGTCAGGCAGACGCCGTGGCCGCTGCAGTACCAGAGCATCGACACGGTCACGCCCTGCTTGCGAAGGAGCCCATAGTTGGTGACGCCCTCGTCGAGGGTGAAGAGGGTGTCGACCGTCCCCTGCACGATCAGGGTGGGGACCTTGACCTGCTTGACGAGGTCGCCCGGGCCGCGGGCCAGGAACCAGGCGCGGTTGGCGGCGCTGAGCTGGCCGGTCGCCTTGCCCTCCGCGTACGCCGCGGGGATGTGTGGGTCGAGCGAATGCCCGGCTGCCGCGGTCTCGAGCAGGCCCGACCAGCCGTCCTTCACGATCTCGGTCTTGTAGAGGCTCGAGCCGAGCGAGTGCCAGGCGATGGTGGGCACGATGGCGTCGACGCGGCAGTCGGCGGCCGCGGTGACGAACTGGATGCCGCCGCCGTACGACGCGCCGACCATGCCCATCCGGGGGTCGTGGGCCCGGTCGAGCTGCACCCCGGGCTGGGTGGCGACCCAGCTGATGAGCGCGGTGACGTCGCGGCCCTCGTAGGCGGGGCTGTCGCTCTCGACGTCGCCGGTCGAGGCGCCGAACCCCCGAGGGTCCCAGGTGAGAGGCCACCGGCGGGTCCCGGTGGCGTCTCCCCCTGATCGGGTCAGTGGGGGAGGGGGACGACGTACACCGCGTAGGGGGTGCCGAGAGCGCGCAGCGCGGCCAGCCGGGTGAACCGGGCCTTGTCGAAGCCCTGCTTCTCGAGCAGCGCCCGGTTCGCCAGGAGGCGGAGCGCGCCGGCGGGCGTGGCGAGCTCGGCGGGGGTCAGTCCGGTGTGCCTGCTGACGTCGGCGCTGATGGTGGCGTCGAGCTGGTGGAGCTCGCGGAGCTGGTCCGGCGAGATCGGCTCGTAGTGGGCGATGCGTCGTGCCCCCGGGAGCGGCTTCCAGCCCGGACCCGCGTTGCCCAGGTCGTAGACGACCACCATGGCGTCGGCGTCGTGCGCGGAGAGCACCCGGAAGCGGCCCATGCCGGGACCGGCCACGGGGTCGATGCCGACGTGGTAGCCCTTGACGGTGAGCATGGCGGCGACGCCGGAGCCGACCCCGCCGGTGAGGGGCCCGTCGGTCCAGCGAACCAGGTAGTGCGTGTGCGGGTCGAGGGCCGGGCGGCTCTGGGCGACGAGGGACTTCACCGCGTTGCTCGCCTGGAGCTCGGGCACCTGGGCGCGCGACGCCCCGGGAAGCAGCGTGACCAGCAGCACCGCGGCGCCGAACGTGACGCCTCCGGCCACCAGCGGGCGGTGCCGCTCGGCCGGGCGCCACACGTGCGCGAGCACCGTCCACAGCGACCAGAGGATCGACATCCAGAGCGAGGCGGCCACCACCCAGGCCCACCGCACGAGGTAGTTCGCAACCGTGTCGGTGATGTTGGCGATGGCGTCGATGCCCACCAGGGCCGCCACCGACGTGAGCACCGCGAAGCGCCCGGCCGACGGCCTGCCCAGGCGCCACGCCACCACGCCGAGGACGAGCGTGGCGGCCACCAGCAGCAGCCCCACGACGGGCGAGCGGTAGGCGACGAAGCCCAGGAACCCCGTGTCGTGACCGGTGAGCCAGGGCCCGGGCAGGCTGAACTCCTCGCCCCACTGGCGGATGCCCTGGTGGAAGCCGACCGCAGGCGTGGACGGGTGCCGGAAGTAGGAGACGAGGGCGCTGATGTTGCCGGGGTGGCCGGTGAGCTGCTGGACCAGGGGCACGATCCAGAAGGCCACGCCAACCAGCGCGGCGACGACCAGGGGCGTGCGCGCCGCGGCCCAGAACTGGCGGAGCCGGGTGCGCTGGTCGACGAGCAGCAGCACGACCGCCGTAGCCGACAGCCCGAGCACGACCGGCGCGTAGCCCACCTCGGCCTGCATGACGTACGAGCCGACGCCCACCGCCCACGGCAGGCACCAGAGGTCGCCGTCGGCCACCGACCAGGCGAGCAGCACGAACGGGAACAGGGGGACGAACGGCACCCACGGGTTCCAAGGATCGACCAGGAACGACGGGCCGACCGACCGGACCAGCACGAGGCCGACCAGCAGGGCGACGCCGGCGAACAGCGTGCCGCCACGGCGACGCGCCACGACGACGGCACCGACCAGTGCGGCGAGGTTCGCCAGGCCCACGGCCACGAGCGTGCCGGTGACCCCCATCGCCCACTGGAACGGCGCCATGAGCCAGTACTGCGAGGGCCCCGGGTGGTACCAGCCGTGGTTGCGCGAGACGACGCCGAGCAGGGGGGTGTGGCGGCCGAAGACGTCGCTGGTGCGCATCACCATGACGGCGTAGTCGGACGCCGGGCCCCAGCTCCGGCCCGCCACGACCGCGATGACGATGAGCGACGGAACGGCGATCAGGAGCGCCTGGCCGAGCCCCAGCCAGCGGTCGTTGCGCGCGCCGTCGAGCGGGCTGACCGGCTCGGGTGGCGCACCGGTGAGGTCGGCGGGGGCGCGCTCGTCAACGGCGCCCTGACCGGCTGAACCCATGGGCGGATGGTACCGGATGGCAGGATGAGCCTCGCCGCGAGGTCACGCCCGTCCGAGACGAGGAGACCGTGATGCCCGACGAGGTCACCTACACCCACGGGCACGCCGACAGCGTCCTGCGCTCGCACCGCTGGCGCACCGCCGAGAACTCCTGTGGCTACCTGCTCGACCGCCTCGCACCCGGGCTGGACCTGCTCGACGTGGGTTGCGGGCCCGGCACCATCACCGCCGACCTGGCCGGTCGGGTCGCGCCCGGCCACGTCGTGGGCCTCGACCGTGCCGGCGAGGTGCTCGACGAGGCCCGCCGCACCGCGGCCGAGGCCGGCGCCGGCAACGTCGAGCTGCGCGCCGGCGACGTGCTCGACCTGCCGTTCGCCGACGGCTCCTTCGACGTCGTCCACGCCC
>JADGOP010000328.1 GCA_017882935.1 Actinomycetota bacterium | reverse complement strand
GGGCTGTCCGCCGATGAACAGGCCCACCTGCGCCACCTCGAGACGCACCTCGACCAGTGCTGGGACCTGCTGCGGCAGCGCCGGGCCCGGCGCGAGGCCGGCCAGCCGGAGCAGTACACCAAGCTCCGCCCCGAGGGCACCGTCGAGCACTACCAGCAGTGACCTGCGCGGGCGCCGGTCACGACGCCCAGGGGCCCACCCCGCCGAGCGACTCCGCCGTGATCCGCGTGATGAACCCGGCGGGCGGGTCGGGGAACGGCGGGAACACCACGTCGGGACCGAGGTACACGTGGGCGAGGCGCTGCAGCAGCTCGGGCGCGCCGCCCTCGGTGATGCGGGCCCGGCCGTTCACCACCAGATAGTGGTCGAGGCCGTGCTCGGTACGGCCTCCCGTCTCGAGCGACAGCGCCACTCGCGGGTCGGCCTGCATGTTGCGCACCTTGTGGTGCAGGCCGAGGTGACCGGCGACGATCTCGTCGCCGTCGAGCCCGACCCACACGATGGTGACGTGGGGCGTGCCGTCGGCCTCGAGGGTCACCAGGTGGGCGAGGTGGCCGGCGGTCAGCGCGGCCCGGACCTCGGGGGTGAGCAGGTCGGAACTGGAAGCTGCCATGGGCCGATGATCGCACGCCGACCGGACGGCCGCCCGGGCCGTAGCGTCAGGGGATGGAGCCGTCGTTCCGCGAACCGATGCTCGCCACGCTCGTCGACGACCCCCAGCTCGGCGACGCCTGGTGGTTCGAGCGCAAGCTCGACGGCATCCGGCTCATCGCGGTGCGCGATGGTGACCCGGTCCGGTTGTGGTCGCGCAACGGCCTCGACCGGTCGGCCAGCTACCCCGAGCTGGTCGAGGCCCTCGCCGCCCAGCGCTACGACCGCTTCGTGATCGACGGCGAGGTGGTGGCCTTCGACGGCACCCAGACCAGCTTCTCGCTGCTGCAGCAACGCTCGGGGGTGCGCGAGGCGACCCATGCCCGCGGGCGCGGCGTCGACGTCTTCTACTACGTGTTCGACCTGCTGCACCTCGACGGGGTCGACCTCGAACCGTTTGCCCTGTCGCGCCGCAAGGCGCTGCTCGATGACGCCTTCACGTGGGCCGATCCGCTCCGCCTGTCGGCCCACACCCACGGCGACGCCGCCACGCTGCAGCACGAGGCCTGTGCCGAGGGGTGGGAGGGGCTCATCGCCAAGCGCGATGACAGTCCCTACACGTCGGGTCGCAGCCGCGCCTGGCTCAAGCTCAAGTGCGTGAAGGAGCAGGAGGTCGTCATCGGTGGCTGGACCGACCCGAAGGGCTCACGCCTGGGGCTGGGGTCGCTCCTCGTCGGCTACCACGACGCCGGCGAACTGACGTTCGCGGGGAAGGTCGGCACCGGGTTCGACGACACGGCCCTCCGGTCCCTGCTCGCCGAGCTCCGTCCCCTCGAGCGACCGACGAGCCCGTTCGACCGTGGCGACCCGCCCGCCGCCGGCGCGCACTGGGTGGAGCCACGCCTGGTCTGCCAGGTGGGCTTCTCGGAGTGGACCACCGCGGGCCGCCTCCGCCACCCGCGCTACCTCGGCCGGCGCGACGACAAGGACCCCGCCGAGGTGGTGCGGGAGGTCCCCTCGTAGCTCGCTGTCCTACCGTCGGCGCCATGGAACTGAAGGTGACCCGCTACGGCGTGGACGCGGGCGTGGCCACGTTGACGCTCGCCCGACCCGACCGGCTCAACTCGTGGACCAACCGGATGCACGCCGAGTACCGGTGGTGCCTGGCCGAAGCGGAGGCCGACGAGGCGGTGCGGGTCATCGTCATCACGGGTGCGGGTCGGGGCTTCTGCGCGGGCGCCGACACGGCCGCGCTCGAGCACATCGCCGGCGCGGGTGGCTACCCCGCGGGTGAGCCCGAGCCGCTCGCCACGCCGGGCCACGGGGTGCGCCCCGAGTTCGACCAGGCCTTCGCGTTCAACTTCGGCATCCCGAAGCCCATCATCGCCGCGGTCAACGGGCCCGCCGCTGGGGTGGGCCTCGTGCTGGCGTGCTTCTGCGACATCCGCTTCGCTGCGGCCGGGGCGAAGCTGACCACGTCGGCCCCGCGCCTCGGGTACCCGGCCGAGTACGGGCTCTCGTGGGTGCTGCCCCGCCTGGTGGGTACCGGCCACGCGGCCGACCTGCTGTTCTCGTCGCGGGTGGTGCTGGCCGAGGAGGCCGCGACCATGGGTCTCGTCAACAAGGTGCTGCCTCCCGACGAGCTGCTCGCCTTCACCTACGACTACGCGGGCCGGCTCGCCACCGAGGTCGCGCCCTGGGCGGTTGCGCAGGCGAAGCGCCAGCTCTACGCCGACTGGCACCGCGACGTCGGGTCGGCGGTGGCCGAGTCCGAGCAGCTCATCCGGGAGGCCGCCACCCGACCCGAGTACGCCGAGGGCGTGCGCGCCTGGCTCGAGAAGCGCCCGCCGAACTTCTGAGGCGTGCGCTCCCACCCTTGCTTCCGGCAGACCCGCCGGTAGCGTCGACCCTCGTGACGACCAGCCCCGGATCCGTGACCGACCCGTCCCCCCTGACCATCGGCACCACCGCCATCGGGCCGTTCCGGCAGTGCTGGCAGGAGTCGGGCGACGGGCCGCGGGTGCTGCTGCTCCACGGGATCTACGCGGGTGCCAGCGCCTACGAGTGGCGCCGCCTCGCCCCCCTGCTCGTGGCAGGCGGGCGGCAGGTGCGCACCCCCGATCTGCTCGGGTTCGGCGACAGCGACCACCCGGATCTCGAGTTCACCCCCGAGGTCGTGCTCGAAGCGGTCCGCACGCTGCTCCACGACGCGGCGCCGGCCACGGTGGTGGCCTCGTCGCTCACGGGCGCGTACGCGCTGCGGGCCGTCGCAGAGGGGGCGCCGTGCGAGCGGCTGGTGCTCATCACGCCCACCGGTCTGGGTGGCGCCCAGGCGCAGCCGTCAGGCGCTCTCGGCCGGCTCGCGTACGACGTCGGGCGCCACACCCCGCTGGGCGACGCCCTCGTGCGGGGCCTGTCGAGCCGACCGAGCATCCGCTGGTTCCTCGACCGCCAGACCTACACCACCCGCACGGCCGACGACGACGAGGTCGAGCAGAGCCGCACCATGGCACGCCGTCGCAACGGCAAGCACTCGCAACTGGCGTTCGTGTTCAACCGGCTGGCCCTGCCGGTCGACCCCGCGCTCGTCCGCCAGGTCGCGCCCACCGTGATCTGGGCCGACGGCCAGGGCTTCACCGATCCGGCCGATGCGACCCGCTGGTCCGACGCCGGGGCCCTGGTCGAGCACCGCACGTGTGGGCTGCCCCAGGTGGAGGAGCCCGAGTCGCTGCTCGACGTGCTCTCACTTGGTTGACGGCTCCGCCGGTGGATAGGGACAGGACATGGAAACCCACTGCGAAGCGACGTTCCAGGTGACCAACTGGGACGAGGCACCAGTCGACGAGCAGCCGGGTACCGCCAAGGTCACCCGGGCGGCCGTCACCAAGACCTACGACGGAGACATCACCGGCACCTCCGTCACCGAGTGGCTCATGGCCTACGCCGACAGCGGCGACGCCACCTTCGTCGGGCTCGAACGGCTCGTCGGCACGGTGTCGGGTCGCGACGGCAGCCTGGTGCTCGAGCACGTGGGCACCTTCGCCGACGGCGCGGTCCGGGCGCTGATCTGC
>JADGOP010000327.1 GCA_017882935.1 Actinomycetota bacterium | reverse complement strand
CGGCGCCATCTTCACGGTGCAGGGCAAGGCACTCTCCGACAACGCGGCCGACGACGTCAAGATCCTGGTGGGCGGCAACCCCGCCAACACCAACGCCCTCATCGCCCAGCAGAACGCGCCGGCCATCGCGCCCGAGCGCTTCACGGCCATGACCCGGCTCGACCACAACCGGGCCAAGGCCCAGCTCGCCGGCAAGCTCGGCGGCACCGTCAACGACATCACGCACATGACGATCTGGGGCAACCACTCCGCCACCCAGTACCCCGACCTGTTCCACACCGAGGTCGGCGGGAAGATCGCGGCCGAGGTCGTGGGTGACCAGGCCTGGATCGAGAACGACTTCATCCCCACGGTGCAGAAGCGCGGCGCGGCCATCATCGAGGCGCGCGGCGCGTCGAGTGCCGCGTCGGCGGCGAGCGCTGCCATCGACCACATGCACGACTGGTCGCTCGGCACCGCCGACGGCGACTGGGTCTCGGTGGCCCTCCCCTCCGACGGCTCCTACGGCGTGCCCGAGGGCCTCATCTCCTCGTTCCCGTGCGTGGCGCGCGACGGCAAGTGGGAGATCGTGCAGGGACTCGACATCGACGAGTTCAGCCGGAGCCGCATCGACGCCTCGGTCGCCGAGCTCGCCGAGGAGCGCGACGCGGTGCGGGAGCTCGGCCTCATCGGGTAGCCCCGCTGTTCGCCCGGGGCCCCGTCGCACGCGCGGCGACGCCCCGGAGGTCGCCGTCGTCGTCGTACCAGGCCTCGGCGACGTCGAAGCCGTGGGTGGCGAGGGTCGGCGCCAGGACCTGGTCCTGGTCGCCGCCGACCTCGAGCAGGAGCCAGCCGTCGCGACGGAGGAGGCGCGACGCCTCGGCCACCACCCGCCGGACCAGCGCGAGGCCGTCGGCACCTCCGTCGAGGGCGTGCCGGGGCTCGTAGCGCTGCACGTCGGACGGGAGCACCTCGAGCTCGTCGGTGGGCACGTACGGCGCCACCGCGGTGACGACGTCGACCGCGGGGCCCGGTCGTCGGAGCGGTGCCGCGAGGTCGGCCGCGACTGCGGGTACCCCGTTGCGACGGGCGCACGCCGCCGCCCGGGGGTCGACGTCGACACCCACGACATGGCTGGTCGGGACCTGCGCGCGCAGGTGCGCGGCGATGGCACCGATGCCGGTGCACAGATCCACCGCGCAGCCCTGCTCCGGGAGCAGCGCCGCCGCCCGCCGGGCCAGGTCCTGCGTCTGCGCTCGCGGGACGAAGACGCCCGGCGTCACGTGGAGGCGAAGGCCGCAGAACACCACCGTGCCGGTGATCCAGGGCTGCGGCTCGCCCTGCTCGCGCCGCTGGAGCCACGCCTCGAGCGTGAGCTCGTCGGGCGCCGCGCTCAGGAACGCCGCGGCCTCCTCCGGCGCCGCCACGCACCCGGCCGCCGCGAGGCGCGCGACCGCGGCCGCGACCACCTCGTCTGCGTGTCCCGCCTCGCGCCACCCGCTCCCGGGCGTTGCGGTCACTTGAGGAACTTGGACGTGGTGTTGTCGGCGAGGATCTTGCCGTTGGTCTGGCACGTCGGGCAGTAGGCCACGGTGTAGGCGCGGTACTCGACCGACCGGATGGTGTCGCCGCACACCGGGCAGGGCTCACCCACTCGGTGGTGCGCCGAGCCCGGGCGGTCCTTGGAGCTGCTCATCTCGTCGAGGGTGCGCTCGAACGCGAGCCCCTCGGCCACGCAGCCCTGGATCGCGTCGAGCAACGCCGTCACCTCGTCGGGCCCGAGCTTGGCGGTGCCGGCGAACGGGGACAGCTTGGCCCGGTGGCAGATCTCGTTCGCGAGGCGTCGGCCCAGCCCCGCCACGATGCGCTGGTCACGCAGGAAGCCGTGGAGTCGCATGGGGTGCTCCGACAGGAGGCGCGCCAGCTCGGGGGCGCCGAGCGTGTCGGCATCGGGGCCCAGGTGCGCGAGCGGCTCGACCTCCTCGACGGGCCCGCCCAGGACCCACACGCCCGCCTTCCGCTCGGTGCCGGCTTCGGTGAGCAGCAGCGCCCGGCCGTCGGCGAAGCGC
This sequence comes from Actinomycetota bacterium, assembly GCA_017882935.1. Taxonomy (GTDB): domain Bacteria; phylum Actinomycetota; class Acidimicrobiia; order Acidimicrobiales; family Iamiaceae; genus JADGOP01. Next base: position 1,620 of record JADGOP010000327.1, on the reverse strand, counting down.
CAACGGGCCACGCCACCGCGCGCCTTGGGCGACTGCTTGACGTCGGGCTTCAGCCGGCCGCCCTGCATGAGGTGCACGACGAACGTGAGTTGCTCGCCGTCGGCGGCCGACGCGGGGTCGAAGCGGAGCAGCAGGTGCTTGCCCCGTCGGCCGACCCCCGACAGCGCCCGACCGTTGGCGGCCTCAGGCGCGGGCGCATACGTCTTCAGTGCGGTGAACGACAGCGGGGTGAAGCGCTCGAGCACCGCGCCGCCGAAGTCGGCCTCGAGCCGTTCGGCGTGGGCCTGGATCTCGGGCAGCTCGGGCACTGGGGCGGGCCGGTCAGTAGTCGGTTCCGGCGCGGACCTCGGCGAACACGTCGTCGAGGCCGTCGAAGGCGTCGCGGTGTTGCACGAGCAGGCCGACCGTGCCGCCGACGCGCAGCTTGCCGAGCATGAAGGCGGCCTGCGCGCTGAGCTGGCCGGTGCCCACGGCCACGGCGGTGGCGTGGTCCTGGCTGAAGGTGACGTCGGGCTGCGCCGCGGGCCCGGGCTCGACGCGCACCTTGCCGTGGTCGACGGTGACGTGCCACGACTGGTCGCCCTCGGGACCGTCGGTGACGTTCTGTTGCACGACCAGGGTGACGTCGGCGGTGGCGGCGGTGAGGCCGGGGCTCTCGGCCGCCGCCCGGTCGAGGTCGGCGAGCCACTCGGGGCTGAGGAAGTGGGCCACGGCCGCACAGTAGAGGATGGGCTGGCCTGCCGCGGCGGTCGGCCGGGGCCCGGTCGCGGCCACACGAGTACGAACCCCCGAGGGCCCCCCGAGTAGCCTTGCCCGGATGCACCTGCTGCTGGCTGCCAGCCTGCTCGACCCCAAGAGCCTCGCCGAGAGCTTCGGGCTGTTGGGCATCCTCGCCATCATCTTCGCCGAGACCGGGCTCCTGATCGGCTTCTTCCTGCCGGGCGACTCGCTCCTGGTGCTCGCCGGCCTGATCTCCGCGGTGGGCCTCAAGACGGGCAACGGCCACGTCATCCACTTCAACCTCGCCGCGGTGCTCATCGGCCTGCTGGTCGCCGCCATCGTGGGCGCCCAGTGCGGCTACCTCATCGGGCGCAAGGCCGGTCCGGCGCTGTTCAAACGGCCGAACTCCCGGCTCTTCAAGCACGAGCACGTCGAGAAGGCCCAGCGCTACTTCGACAAGTACGGCGCCAAGACCATCGTGATCGCACGGTTCGTCCCCGTGGTCCGCACCTTCGCCAACCCCATGGCGGGCGTCAGCGACATGGAGCCGCGCAAGTTCACGACCTACAACGTCATCGGCGGCACCCTGTGGGTCGTTGGCGTGACGATGATCGGCTACATCCTCGGCAAGACCATCACCAACGCCCAGGACCACCTGCCGCTAATCGAGGGCGTCATCATCGCCCTCTCGCTGCTCCCCGTGGCCTACGAGGTCATCCGCGGCCGCCTCAACAAGCACAAGCGGGCCGCCGCCGACGCCGAGACGGCGTCGAGCCCCAGCTAAGGCGTCGGCCGCACCAGCAACCGCACCAAGGTCTCGCCGAGCCAGCCTGCGAAGCGCTCGTCGGACCAGCCGCGCTCGTTGACGAGGCGGTGCCAGAGCGCGCCGTCGGTGAGCGA
>JADGOP010000326.1 GCA_017882935.1 Actinomycetota bacterium | reverse complement strand
CCAGCAACCAGGGCGACAGGCGGTACCAGAGCACCACCGGGTAGAAGCCCGGGCCCGAATCTTCGATGTTCCGGCCGAAGTAGAACTGCGAGTGGTGGCCGCCGAGCTGGCGGAGCGATGCCCGCATGTGCGAGATCTGCACCAGCGGGGCGACCCACATCGCCGGCCAGAGCGCGACGAACACGAGCGCCGCGAGCACGATCCAAGCCAGCCCCACGGCCGCGGCCCGCCCGAGCAGTCCCCGGCTCCAGCTTCCCGACCGGGCCCGACGCCACAGGTCAGCGAGCACCACGACCACCAACGCCGGCCCGAGGAGCGCTGCGGCGTTGAGCTTGGTCAGCAGCGCCAGTCCGCCGAACACGGCTGACAGCGACACGGCGAACAGGTCGACATCGATCGCTGGTCGACGTACCCCACGCCAACCCGACGGAGGGAGCTCCGTGTCGGCTGTGGCTTCCGGGGTCGCGGGTTGCAGCCCGACCGCGAGCGCGACGACGGAGACGGCACCGAACATGGTCACCATGGCATCGGTGTGCAGGACGTCGCTCAGTCCGACGAGCCAAGGCTCGACCGCGAGGAGGACCCCGGCGACCCACGCGGCGCGGCGGCCAACGAGGCGCTGGGCGAGCCACACGAATACCACGAGGGCGACCGAGCACCACAGGGCCACGATCGCGCGGCTCACGCGGAGCACCTCGCGCGACCCGGGAACCGGGTGGAGCGGATTCTGGTTCAGGCCGAGCGAGTGGCCCCACTTCACGAGCCAGCGTCCGATCGTGCCGGCCCACATGGTGGTGACGCCGGGCATCGTCGGCCGGCTCACGTCACCGATGCCACCGCCTGCCGCGACCTTGGCGAAGTGGTGGTGCACCAACGCCGACCCGAAGACGTAGGAGCGGATCATCCAGAGCCGCTCGTCGACCGTCTGGGTGACCGGCCCGGGCGCCCACACGCGCAGGAACAGGGCCAGCACACCGATGGCGACCGGGACGAGCCACGTGGACCGCTGCCGGCGAGGCGGTGGGGACGAGCTGCTCAACTGCCGTTCAGCGGACCCGCACGAGGCGCAAGGTGTCCGACGAGGGGTCGGGCTCGTTGGGCGAGCCCACGACCACGGCCACCACGTCGCCGGTCTTGCACACACCGGCGTTGACGGCGGCCTCGACCGCGAACCACACGATGTCGTCGGTGGTCTCGCGGCGCTCCACGACCACCGGCGTGATGCCCCAGGCCACCGAGAGCTGCCGGGCGACCTTCAGCGACGGGGTGGCCGCGATGATCGGCGCGGTCGGACGGTAGCGGGAGATGGCACGCGGCGTGGTGCCCGTGTTGGTGCAGGCGATGATGGCCTTGGCGTCGGAGTCGCGGGCGGCCCGCCAGGCGGCGGCGGACAGCGACGCGGTGATGCGCTGGGCGGGCGGCGCCCCGTGCGCCTCGCTGGTCTGCTGCTGCCCGAGGGCGTGCCCCCAGCCGTAGTAGTCGAACTCGCGCTCGGCCCGGAGCGCGATGCGGGCCATGGTGCGCACCGCCGCGACGGGGTGCCGGCCGACCGCGCTCTCGCCCGACAGCATCACCGCGCTGGTGCCGTCGAACACCGCGTTGGCGACGTCGGTGACCTCGGCCCGCGTGGGCACCGGCGCCCGCACCATGGACTCGAGCATCTGCGTGGCCGTGATCACCGGGCGCCCGTAGGCCACGCCGGCTTTGATGACCTGCTTCTGGAAGTGCGGCACGTCCTCGAGGGCGCAGCGGATGCCCAGGTCGCCGCGGGCCACCATGACGCCGTCGGCCACCGCCACGATGTCGTCGACGGCCTCGACCGCCTCGGGCATCTCGATCTTGGCCACGAGCATGGGCCCGCCCGACGAGGGCAGCGCGACCCGGGCGCGCAGCACGTCGTCGGCGGAGCGCACGAACGACAGCGCCACCGCGTCGACGTCGGCCTCGACCAGGGCCGCGAGCAGCCGCAGGTCGTCGTCGGTGGGGGAGGAGAGGGCGAGGCGCCCGCTGGGGATGCTGACCCCCGGGCGGCCCTGGACCCAGCCGCCGGTGATGACCTCGACGGTGGCCCGCTCGCCCTGGAGCTGCACGACGCGGAGCTCGATGGCACCGTCGCCGAGCACGACGCGGTCGGCCTCCTGGAGCGAGTCGCCGACCTCGGGGTGGTCGACCGCGATGCGGGTGCCGGTGCTGGTGTCGTCGGGCCCGGCCGGGACCAGCTCGATGCGGGTGCCCTCGGCCAGGTGGACGCCGCCCTCGGGGAACTCGGCCGCCCGGATCTTTGGTCCCGGCAGGTCGGCCAGGATGCCGACCGTGCGGCCCGCCTCGGCGGCGACGGTGCGGATGCGGGCCATGCGCTCGAGCGACTCCTCGAGCGGCCCGTGCGCCAGGGAGAGGCGCGCCATGTCCATGCCCTCGTCGATGAGGGCCCGCAGGGTCGACGGCGACTCGGAGGCCGGGCCGATGGTGGCCACGATCTTCGTGCGACGGGACATGCAGCGGAGGCTACGGCACGGCGCAACCACCGCCGCAGCACCCCAACCCGCGCTCGGGAAGCGAAATGTTCTGTGGGAAACACCCGCAGAAGGGTGTTTCCCACAGAACATTCGCCGGCGGGGCGGGCCGTGGGCGGGATCAGGGGGAGCTTCGCGGGACCGACCTACCATGCGGCGCGTGCCCGACCCGTCGCCCCGCCCGGCCCCCGTCACGTTGCCGGAGCTGTTCCGGGCGGGTCGCCCGGACGACGGGTCCTCCCGCTTCCTCGAGGTCCCGGGCGGACCGACGCTGAGCTACGACGACCTCGACCGGCACGCCGCAGCGCTCGCCCACGCGCTGCTCGACGCCGGCGTGGCGCCGGGCGACCGCGTGGCCGTCCAGGTCGAGAAGTCGCCGACCGCGGTCGCGCTGTACGTGGCCTGCCTCCGCAGCGGCGCGGTCTTCCTGCCGGTGAACACGGCGTACGGCGAAGAGGAGCTCGCCTACCTGCTCGACGACGCCGAGCCCACCGTCACCGTGCTCGACCCCGCCCGTCGCCCGGTCGGTGCCCACGGCACCGTCCTGACCCTCGACGCCGCGGGAACAGGTTCGCTGGCCGACGCCGCAGCCGGTCAGCAGGGCGAGCTCCGCGACGTGCCGCAGGCCGCCATCGACCCGGCAGCGCTCCTCTACACCAGCGGCACGACGGGCCGGCCGAAGGGGGCGCTGCTTTCGCACGGCAACCTCGCCTCGAACGCGGCGACGCTGTGCGAGGCCTGGGGCTTCCGGCGCGACGACGTGCTCCTGCACGTGCTGCCCATCTTCCACGCGCACGGGCTCTTCGTGGCTCTCCACTGCGTGCTGGCCAGTGGCGCCTCCACCATCTTCCTGCCGCGCTTCGACGTGGACGCGACGCTCGACGCGCTCCCGCGGTCCACCGTGCTCATGGGTGTGCCGACGCACTACACCCGCCTGCTCGCCGACCCCCGCCTCGACGCCGCCCGCTGTGGGCACCTGCGCCTGCTCGTGTCGGGCTCCGCACCGCTGTCGGCCGCCACCCACGAGGCGTTCCGCGAGCGAACCGGCCACGCGATCCTCGAGCGCTACGGCATGACCGAGACGGTGATGATCACGTCGAACCCCCGCGGAGGCGAGCGCCCGGGCACGGTCGGCCGGCCGCTGCCGGGCGTCGACGTCCGCCTCGGCGAGGGGACCAC
>JADGOP010000325.1 GCA_017882935.1 Actinomycetota bacterium | reverse complement strand
GGGTGCGCCGGCGACGCTGCTGGACTCCTGCGGCGGCGGCACGGCGGACCGGGGGGTCTCACCCAGCGCCTCACGGTAGATGTCGGTGACTGCGCCGCACAGCTCGCGCCAGGCGAAGCGCAGCACCCGGACCTGTCCACGGGCGATGAGCTCGCGGCGCTCCGGCGAATCGTCGAGCAGGCCCTCGATGGCAGCGGCGAACCCGGCGGGGTCGTCGAGCGCCACGAGCCGGCCGGCGTCGCCGACGACCTCGGGGATGGCGCTGGCCGCAGCCGCCACGACCGGGCACCCCACCGCCATGGCCTCGATGAGGGGCAGCCCGAACCCCTCGAAGCGCGACGGGAAGGCCAGGACCGTGGCGTCGAGCAGCAGGACATCGAGGTCGCTGCGGCTCACGCGGCCCACGCGCCTGACCCGGTCACCGAGGCCGAGGCGCTCGATGGTGGCGGCGACCGTCGCCTCCTCGGGACCGGCCGAGCCGGCGAGCACCAGGGTCACGTCGGGCCGCGCGGCGGCCACCCGCGCGAACGCGTCGAGCAGCAGCGCGTGGTTCTTGTGGGGGTACGTGATGGCCGGGTACAGCACGTAGGGACCGTCGAGCCGGTAGGCGGCCCGCACCGCAGCGCGCTCGCGGGCCGCGGGGTGACGGCGCTGCCGCAACGACACGCCGTGCCACACCACGCGCAGCTTCGAGGTCGGGGCCCCGGTGAGCTCGATCAGCGAGTCGCGCGCCGCCTCGGAGGGCACGATCACGAGCCGGGCCTCACGAACCGACCGGGGCAGCATGGTGCCGAGCCAGCGCCTCTTGACGCGGTCGAAGTTCTCGGGGAACACGAGGGGCTGCACGTCGTGGATGGTGACGACCGACGGCACGGTGGCCAGCGGCGGCACCACGCCGCCGTAGTGGTGGAGCAGCTCGAGCCGGTCGCGCCGTGCCCAGGCACCGAGCCACAGGATCTCCGCCAGCACCCGCGTCGGCTTGTGGCCCCCGCCGATCGGCAGCACGCGGCAGGGGAAGCTCGCCACCAGGTCGGCGTGCTCGTGCACGAAGCCGCGCTGCACGTAGAGCGTGATGTCGAGGTCGTCCGGGCGTTGCCGTGCCAGCTCGGCGAGGAAGCCGCACACCGCGTCCTCGGTGCCCCCGACGACGCCGGGCACGAGCCAGAGCAGGTTGACGCCGACGCGCCGGACGCTCACGGGTGGGAGGCTCCGAGGACGGCCGCGTAGGCCTCGGCGGTGAGCGTCGCGGTCTGCGACCAGGGGAACGCCGCGGCCCGAGCCGGGCCCCGGCTGCGGAGGTCGGCGGCGAGGTCGGTGTCGTCGAGGATGCGACGCAGCGCGTCGGCGAGCTCGACGGGGTCGTGGGGGTCGACCAGCAGCGCCGCGTCGCCCGCCACCTCCTCGGTGGCCGTGCCCCGCGAGGTCACGACGGGGGCGCCTTGGGCCAGGGCCTCCAGGACCGGAAGGCCGAAGCCCTCCCACACGCTCGGATAGCAGAACACAGCAGTGCCAGCGTAGAGGGCGGCCTTGTCGCGCTCGGAGACGAACCCGAGCCGGCGCACCCGCTGCTGGAGCCGCGTGGGCAGGGCGTCGCCCACCTCACCCCAGCCGTCGGGCCCGACCAGCACCAGGTCGACGCCGGCGCGGTCGAGGCGGACGAAGGCGTCGAGCAGCCCGGACAGGTTCTTGCGGGGCTCCGCGGTGCCCACGTGCAGCACGTACGGGGCGTCGAGTCCGTGTGCCCGCCGCACCGCAGCGATCTCGTCGGGATCGACGTGGGTGGGGCGCACCCCGAGCGGCACCACGCGCAGCCGGTCGGCCGGGAGCCCGGCCGCCTCGGCATCGACCCGGGTGGCCTCCGACGAGCACAGCACCACGTCGGCGTCGGTGCGGGCACGGTCGAGGGCGGCGTGGAAGAAGCGGAGCCCGTGCGCCGTGAAGTGGGACGGGTCGCGGACGAACGCCAGGTCGTGGAGCGTGAGGACGACGGGGACCGAGCGGGGCGGCATGGCGATGCCCGTGGCGTGGATGAGGTCGACGGGACCGGTGGCCCGCTCCACACGGGGGTGGCGGAACCGGTGCCACGACTCGTACAGCGCCACCCGGGGCAGGGGCAGCTGGCGCACGGGGATGGTGGGGCGCCAGGTGGCCTCGGGCGGCTGACGGTGCCACGCCGACACCCCGACGAGCGACAGCGCCTCTCCGGTGGGGAGCCGGGCCAGCTCGACCAGCGCGTCGACCAGCTCCAGCGCGGCGCGTGCCGTGCCCCCCGGGACGCGGTGCCAGCACTGCTCCAACGTCACGCAGGAGGTCACGGCTCCCGCAGCTGCGCCCGGCGGCTGCGCCGCGTCCCCTCCTCCCGATGCCATGGGGTGAGTTTCGCATGGGGCGGTACCAGGGGCGGAAGCACGAGTCGATACGCTCCACGCCCATGTCAGCGTTCTGGACCGGCCGCCAAGTCCTCGTCACCGGAGGTTCCGGCTTCCTCGGGTCGGCGGTGCTGGCCCAGCTGGCGGCACGTGGCGCCGACCGGGTGGTCTGCGCCGAGAGCGCCGAGCACGACCTGCGCGACCCGTCCGCGGTCGCCGACCTCTTCGCGGCCACCGAGCCCGAGCTGGTCATCCACCTGGCGGCACGCGTCGGCGGCATCGGCGCGAACCAGGCCCGCCCCGCCGACCTCTACCTCGACAACCTGCTCATGGGCACCTACGTCATCGAAGAGGCCCGCCGCCGCGACACCCCCAAGGTGGTCGTGGTGGGCACCATCTGCTCGTACCCCAAGTTCACGCCCGTGCCCTTCCAGGAGTCGTCGCTGTGGCAGGGCTACCCCGAGGAGACCAACGCGCCGTACGGCATCGCCAAGCTGGCGCAGCTGGTGCAGCTCCAGTCGAACCGGGCGCAGTACGGCCAGAACGGCATCTACCTCATGCCCACCAACCTCTACGGGCCCGGCGACAAGTTCCACGCCGCGGTGTCCCACGTGATCCCGGCGCTGGTCAAGAAGTGCGTCGAGGCGCGCGAGGCCGGCGACGACCACATCGAGGTGTGGGGCACCGGCTCGGCGAGCCGTGAGTTCCTCTACGTCGACGACGCGGCCGAGGGCATCGCCCTGGCGGCGGAGCGCTACGACGGCGCCGAGCCCGTGAACCTCGGCTCGAACCACGAGATGCCCATCCGCGAGCTCGTCGACGAGATCGTGGCCGCCACCGGGTTCACCGGCGAGGTGCGCTGGGACGACACCAAGCCCGACGGGCAGCCGCGCCGCCGCGTCGACGCCACCCGCGCCCGCGAGGAGTTCGGCTTCGCGGCCCACACCACGTTCGCCGACGGCCTGCGCCGCACCGTCGAGTGGTACCTGGCCAACCGCGAGGCCGCCGAGGCCCGCGACCACTGACCCCGGCGGGCACGTCCGACCGGCTCCCCGTTCGCCTTCTTTGAAGCGAACACCCCCTCGGAGGTGGGGTTTCCTTCAAAGAAGGGGCGTGGGGCGGGCGTGGGAGGGGCGGGGGGGCGGGTCCGGTCAGGTGAGGTCGAGCTGGCGGAACCACTCGGCGGTGCGCGTGACGCCCTCGGTGAGCTCGACGACCGGCGCCCAGCCGAGCGCCCGCGTGGCCAGGCCGATGTCGGGCTTGCGCTGCGCCGGGTCGTCGACGGGCAGCGGGTGGTAGACGATCTCCGAGCTCGACCCGGTGACCGACA
>JADGOP010000324.1 GCA_017882935.1 Actinomycetota bacterium | reverse complement strand
CAGGATCTCGGCGAGCCGCCCGACGAGCTCGGGGTCGGGGGGTGGGGTAGGGGCAGGAGCGGGGGTGACGGGCATGGCGGTTCCTCGTTGACGTGCCGTGGCGGGCGACTCGGAACCGGGGTGTCGCGACCCGTGACCATCGTGCCGCGGGGGTGTGACAGTGAGGCCCGTGGCCGCGAGAGCGCGACGACCTCTCGCATGGGTGTCCGTACGTGGTCGCCGAGCAACCATCCAGGGACACGCATGGTCGAGGAGCCAGGGAGCGGCGCCAGGGCGGCGAGCGCCGGCCCGTGCGGTACCGTCCCGACGATGTCCTCCCACCCCGGTCCCGCGGCGCTCGGGCGGGGTGTGGTGGTGGGCGCCGCCCAGCCCGCCCCCGGTGCCTGGTCGGACGCGCCCCGGGTCGTGCTCGACGACGCAGCGCTCGCCGAGCCCGGCCCGCTCGTGCGCGCGCTGCACACGGCCTGGCTCGACCGCACACCGGTGGTCGTGGAGCTGCAGGTCGACCCCCAGCGCTTCCGCCGCCCCGAGTCGGTGGTGGTCGAGCCGTGCGAGTTGGGCCCCGACCACGAGCTGTGGCTCGACCGCCTGCACTTCCTGGTGTGGGCCAACACCTACGACGCCCGCGCCGGCGAGCCCGTCTGGTGGTGGGCGCGCAAGGCCGCCCGCCTCGGCGCAACACTCCCGGCGGAGACCGAGGCGGACGACGACGGCCACGCCCCCGGCACGCCCGACGTGCTCCTCGCCGACGGCATGCCGGCCTGGATCGACGGCGGCCCGCGACGGTCGTGGGAGGCCGACCGGTTCGACGGCGCGTTGATCTCGTCGGAGACGGTCGACGCCGGGCGCCTCACGCCCTCGCCACCGGCCCCGGCCGAGGCGCGCCACGCCTCGCGCCTGGGCCTCGAGCCCGACCAGGCGGCTGCAGTGGCCCACGCCTCGGGACCGGCGCGGGTGGTTGCCCCGGCGGGCTCGGGCAAGACCCGGGTCCTCACCGAACGGCTCCGGCACCTGCTCGCCGACCGGCGCTACGAGCCCGACGGCGTGGTGGCGGTCGCCTACAACGTGGAGGCCCGCGACGAGCTGGTGGCGCGGACGCAGGGGCTGCACGCCCGCGTCCAGACCCTCAACGGCCTCGCCTACGGGCTCCTGGCGCGCCACCGGGGCTCAGCGCCGACCGTGCTCGACGAGCGCGAGGTCCGTCGCCTGGTCGACCGTCTCACGCCGTCGCACCGTCACCGCGCCAACACCGACCCCATCGCGCCCTACCTCGAGGCGCTCACCTCGGTGCGGCTCGGCCTCCGCCTGCCCGACGAGGTCGAGGCCGAGCGCGACGACGTCCCCGGCCTCGCCGCGCTGTTCGGGCCGTACCGCGCGGCCCTGCGCGAGCGCGGCGTGGTCGACTTCGACGAGCAGGTGTACGCGGCGGTCGAGGCGCTGCTCGCCGACGGCGAGTTCCGGGCGGCCGAGCAGCGGCGCCACCGGCACCTCCTCGTCGACGAGTTCCAGGACCTCACGCCTGCCCACGTGCTGCTCGTGCGCCTGCTGGCCGCCCCCTCGTTCGACGTGTTCGCCGTGGGCGACGACGACCAGGTGATCTACGAGCACGCCGGTGCCGACCCCCGGTTCCTCGTCGACTTCGGTCGCTACGTCCCCGTTGCCGACCTCGACGCCGCCACCCACCTGCTCGAGGTGAACCACCGCTGCCCGGTGGCGGTGGTCGACGCGGCGTCGCGGCTGCTCGGCCGCAACCGGTACCGCGTCCCCAAGCAGATCCGGGCCGCGGCCGATGCCGACGCGAGCCCCGACGCGCTCACCATCGTGCGCCATCGTCCCGATGCGGGAGCGTCGACCCTTGCTGCGGTGGTCGGGGGGTGGCTCGACGCGGGCGCCTCGCCCGCCGACGTGGCCGTGCTGGCCCGCGTCGCGTCGGCTCTGCTCGCGCCCCAGGTCGCCCTCGCCGAAGCTGGGATCCCGGTGCGCTCGATCGTCGGTGGGGAGCTGCTCGACCGCACCGGCACGCGCGCCGCGTTGGCGTACCTGCGGCTGGCGGTCGACCGAACCTCGCTCGATCCCGCCGACCTCGCCGAGGTCTACCGCCGCCCCAGCCGCGGCTTGCCGCAGTGGATCGTGAAGTGGTTCCGCCAAGGGATGTCGCTCACCGCGCTCGACGCGGTGGCCGACCGGCTCGACGATGCCAAGGCCGGCGCCAAGGTGACCGACCTGGCTGCCGACATCGGGGCGCTCACCCACCTCGTGGACGGAGGTGCCGACGCCCGGCGGGTGCTCGAAGCGGTGCGCGACGACATCGGCCTCGGCGAGGCCATGGCCGGGCTCGACGCGTCGAAGGGCTCCGAGGGCTCCAGCCAGCTCGACGACCTCGAGGCGCTGGTGCAGGTCGCCGCCCTGCATCCCGACGTCGCCACCTTCGAGCCGTGGCTCCGCGCCGCGCTCGACAAGGCGGGGCGCACGTCGGGGTCGCGGCGCGGCCAGGGCGACGAGACGGCTCCCGCTGCCGTCACGCTCTCGACGGTGCACCGCGTGAAGGGCCGGGAGTGGCCCGACGTGGCGGTCGTCGGCGTCACCGCCGGGCTCCTGCCGCACCGCCTCACGCCCGACGAGGAGGCCGAGCGACGCGTGCTGCACGTCGCCATCACCCGGGGGCGAAGGCGGGTGGCGGTGCTGGGCGACGTCTCCCGTCCGTCGCCGTTCCTCGACGAGCTGCTCACCGACGCGCCGCCCCTCGCCGACCGCCCCGCGCCGCGTCAACGGCCCACCGCGGCCGCGGCGACCGCGGCCGCGAAGCCGTCACGTCCGTCGAAGGCGGCCGCCGACCAGGGCGAGCCGCTCGACGCGGCAGGCGACGCCCGCCTCGCGGCCCTGCGCGCCTGGCGCCTGGAGCGCAGCCGCGCCGATGCCGTGCCCGCCTACGTCGTGGCACACGACGCGGTGCTGGTCGACCTGGCCCGCACCGCGCCGGCCACGCTGACCGCGCTCGGCCGGGTGAAGGGCATCGGCCCCGCGAAGCTCGAGCGCTACGGCGCCGAGATCCTGGAGGCGATCAGTTCGTCGACAGCACCGGCTGACGGGGACGCCGGGTAGCCGGACCGGTCGCGGCCGGCGGACGTGGCGCCTGCGCCGCGACGGGTGCGGCGAGGCGGTCGACGTGGCGCACCGCGCTCGGCAGGCGGCGCTCGGTGAGCACGCGCGCGAGGCGGGCGTCGCTGGCGGCGTAGGCGTGCAGCGCCTCGTGGCTGAGGTCGTGGATGCGGGTGCGGTCGACCTCGATGGTGCTGAGGCCCACCAGCCGGGCGATCGACTTGAGCGAGCACGACACCCGCAGCAGCGGACCGACGTCGGAGCGGTAGAGGCGGTAGGCGTCGAGGTGCTGGTGACCGAACCAGGCACCGCGGTAGGCGCCCTCGTGGCCCGGCAGCGGGTTGCCGCGGAGCTGCATGCGCGGGTCGAGCTCGAGGCGCAATCCCAGGCCGATGCCGTGCTCCTGGGCGCGGGAGGCGAGGAACGGGAGGTCGAACGCCCCGCCGTTCCACGTGGCGAGGACGCCCGGCGCGAGCGTGCGGAGGCGGTGGTCGAGGTCGGTCAGCAGCTGCGGCTCGGGCCCCGAGAACACCTCGTCGTGGCCCGGTAGCGACAACGCGACCGTGAGCACCGATGCCACCCGCGGGTCGAGCCCGTCGATGGTGGTG
>JADGOP010000323.1 GCA_017882935.1 Actinomycetota bacterium | reverse complement strand
TGGAGGCGTGCCAGCGTGGCCGCGTGTCGGAGCAGCGTCCACGGCCGGCGCTGGAGGTCCTCGAGCATGGTGGGCCCGACGACCCGCTCCATCACCAGGTCCCGACCCTCGGCGTGGTGCACGGCCGGGACCGGCACGCCCTGCTCGGCGAGCCACCGCATGACGCGGAGCTCGTCCTCGCTGCCGTGGTCGATGCGGTAGCGCCGCAGCACGGTGCCGTCGCCCTGGTCGAACACGTCGGCGGCTCGTCCGCTGGCCAGCAGGGGGCCCGGCTCGATCGCCACGGCACCACCGTAGTGACGTGCGGCAGACTCTCCGCCCGTGAGCCTTGATCAACGACAGCAGGTGGCCGGCGTGTTCGACCGGGCCGCGGAGACCTACGACAACGTCGGCGTCGACCTGTTCCGACCCGTCGCCGACCTGCTCCTCACCGAGCTGGCCCCCCAGCCGGGCGAGCACGCCCTCGACGTGGGGTGCGGGCGGGGCGCGGTGCTGTTCCCGCTGGCCCGCGCGCTCGGTCCCACCGGCCGGGCTGTCGGCATCGACCTGGCGCCACGCATGGTCGCGGCCACCGCGGCCGATGCCGCGGTTGCGGGGCTCGACGTCGACGTGCGGGTGGACGACGCCCAGGAGCCCGCGCTCGACGAGGCGCCGTTCGACCTGATCGCCTCGTCGCTGGTGCTGTTCTTCCTGCCCGACCCGGCCACCGCGCTGACGGCGTGGCGCGCGCTGCTGGCGCCCGGGGGCCGCGTCGGCATCTCCACGTTCGCCGACCACTCACCGGCGTGGCGCGTGGTCGACGCCGTGTTCGCGCCCTACCTTCCCCAGCAGATGGCCGACCCCCGCACCCAGGCCGCCGCCAGCCCGTTCGGGTCCGACGAGGGCGTCGAGGCCCTGTTCCGCGGCGCCGGCTTCACCGACGTGCGCACCGTGTCCACCACCCTGCCGGTGCGCTTCGAGGACAAGGACCAGTGGTACGCCTGGACCTGGTCGGTCGGGCAGCGGCGCATGTGGGAGTCCGTCCCCGAGGAGCACCACGCCGCCGTCCGGGCCGCCGCCTACGAGCGGCTCGACGACTGCCTTGACGACGACGGCCGCATCGGCTTCGACCAGGGCATCCGCCTCACCCTCGCGACGCGCTAGTCGCCGCTGGCCGTCAGGCCCCGGAGTGGCACACCGCCTCGACGTTGTTCCCGTCGGGATCGCGGACGAACGCGCCGAAGTAGCCGGGGTGGTACTCGGGCCAGAGCCGCGGCTCGTGGAGCACCTCGCAGCCGGCGACCACCGCGGCATCGAAGAAGGCCTGGACCGCCGCACGGTCGGCGGCCTCGAACGCGATGTGCGCCTCGCGGAAGCCCTCGCCCGTGGCACGTGGCCCGATCCAGAAGTCGGGCTTCCCGCCCACGCCGTAGCCCACCACCTGCCCGAAGTCCATGACGCGCCCGCCCCCGAGTGGGGCGAGCACCGCGTCGTAGAAGCGGGAGCTGGCGCTGACGTCGGCGCATTGGATCGAGAGGTGATCGAGCATCTGTGCATTGTTGCCCGTCGGGGTGCCGCCATGCCGTGGGCGTGCAGGCGGAGCGGAGCTCCGTCACGATTCGGTGCCCTCGGGTTGCGTACGATCGATCGGTGTCGGTGAGGTTCGGCAGGCCCATGCGGACTGCCCTGGGCGGGATTGCCCTCGGTGGCGTTGCCGGCTACGCCGCGTTGCAGTGGCTCGGTCGCACGTACGGATCGACCCCCACCGAACGGCGCATGCCGATGCCGGGCGACGAGATCGTCCTCGAGCCTCAGTACGACATCACCCACGCCATCACGATCGACTCGACCGCGTCGGAGATCTGGCCGTGGCTCGTGCAGTTCGGATGGCACCGGGGCGGCTGGTACACCGCACGGTCGGTCGACCGACTCCTCTTCCCCGCGAACGAGGCCAGCGCCGATCACCTCATCGCCGCGCTCCAGCACCTCGAGGGCGGTGACTTCATCCCCGACGGACCGCCCGAATCGGAGTGCGGTTTCGACGTGGTGCAGGTGGAACCGGAACGCCATCTGGTGCTGGAGTCGACGACGCACCTGCCACTCAAGTGGCGCACCGACTGGCACGCCCGGTTGCGATGGACCTGGACGTTCCTGCTGATCCCCCTCGACCCGGGACCGCAGACCCGGTTCGTGTTCCGATGGCGGGCGCGCGCGGCGCCGTGGTGGGTTCGAGCGCTCGCCACCCTGCTGATCGTCCCGGCCGACGCCATCATGTCCCACGACATGTTGCAGGGCGTCAAGCAGCGAGCCGAGTCGCCGGTCCTCTCGCACCACTGATCGCCGGGAGCTCGGGGACGGGCTCCGGGAGTTCGCCCGCGACATGATCGCCGGCTGACGACCGAACGTCGTCAGCCGGCGGCCCCCGGCTCTGCGAGGTGCTCGTCGAAGAAGGTGACGATGCGGCGGCGGGCGTCGATCGCAGAGGGCTCGTGGTACGCGGAGCCGGAGAGCCGCCCGAGGACCTTCGCCAACGAGGACATGGTCGACTCGTCGTGGTCGTTGAGGAAGGAGTGCCCCGCGTCGGCGTAGACCTTCACGTCGTGCGCCACGTGGTTCGCCTCGAGCGCCTGCTCCAGGCGTGCGGGCGCCTTGCGCAGCGAGGCATCCTTGGCGCCGTAGCTCCCGACCACGGGGCAGGCGCCCTGCAGCAGGGTCTCCGCGTCCTTCGGGACACTGCCGTAGTTCACGCTCGAGGCGGAGAAGCCGCGACCGGGCGCGAGGAGCACCGCGAACCCCCCGCCCAGGCAGAAGCCGATCACCCCGATCCGTGCGGTGCAGTCGTCCCGCGCGGCCAGCCAGGCGCGGCAGGCCTCGATGTCGTCGAAGGTGCGCCCCTTGCGAGCGATGGCGTCGCGCATGACCGAGAGCACGCAGGCGGACCTCCGGCCGTGGTGGAAGAGGTCCGGAGCCACGGCGAGGTAGCCCTCGGAGGCGAGCCAGTCGGCCTGGTGGCGCAAGTCGGCGCTCATGCCGAGGACGTCGTGGATGACGACGACACCGGGCCAGGGACCCGCGCCGCTCGGCACGGCCAGGTAGCCCGGCACCGAGCCTCGGGTCTCGATCGAGACATCGGACATGGTGTCCTCGTTTCGCGGCGGGTCGCCGGCAATCGGCAACCCACGCTACCTACGAACTGAGAGCCGCCGGGTCGCCGTGCCGCTGCCGTTCACTGAACGGGATTGGTTGCTGGGCAACCATTTCGGTTCAGCAAACCACTCAGCCCGCTGACTGGTGCCGGAAACTCCCCGACGCCAACCCCGCCGAGATCGTCGGGGAGACCGAAGCCGGCACCCCCGTGTCCGCGCAGACCGCGCTGCGGTGGTGCTGCGACGCCGGCATCTCCCGCGTCCTCACCAACACCACCTCCACCCCCATCGACCTCGGCACCACCGCCCGACTCGCATCCCCCGCGCAACGCCGCGCCCTCGCCGCACGCGACCGCGGCTGCACCTTCCCCGGCTGCGACAAAGGCCCCGCCTGGACCAGCATCCACCACATCACCCACTGGATCCACGGCGGCCCCACCGACCTCTGGAACCAAACCCCCCACTGCGGGTTCCACCACCACCGCCTCCACGAAGGCGGCTACAGCCTCAAACGCCTCCCCAACGGCCAACTCCAATTCACCAGACCCGACGGCACCCCCATCACCGTCCCCAAAGGCAAAGCACCACCCACCCAC
>JADGOP010000027.1 GCA_017882935.1 Actinomycetota bacterium | reverse complement strand
GCGTGGAGCTGGAGAAGATGCTCGGTGCGTCGATCGAGGTCCACAGGGTGTCGGTGCCGGTTCCGGGCGAGTACCACAGGATGTCGTCGTAGCTGTCGCCCGCGAAGTTGCCCACGAGCGGGATGTAGCTGCCGCTGATGGTCATCGGCAGCTTGGTGAAGGTGCCGTGCGTGGCGGTGCCGACCCACAGCGAGTCGGGCGTGCTCCCCGGCGCGTACCAGAGGATGTCGGCCTTGGTGTCACCCCCGAAGTTGCCCACCAGGGGTCGGTAGGTGCCACCGACCTGGATCCCGGCGCCGGCGTTCACCTCGGAGAACATGGTGCCGGGACACGTTCCGCTGCACGCGGACGCAGGCGCGGCCAGGCCGGCGAACGTGGCGCCGACGAGGGCGAGCGCGGCGGCGAGTCGCGCGGTGCGGCGGCGCGAGAGGCGGGCGAGCGGGGCGAGCAGGGTGCGCATGGGGCGACATCATGACGCGTTCCGCCATCACCTGTCGGGGACTGTCGCGCGACGACGAGGGTCGACCCGCGCGGCGGTCAGCCCAGGAACTCCGCGAACGCCAGCCGCTCCCCGCCGCCGTGCACCACCAGGTTGGCGCCGGACACGAACGCCGCCAGTGGCGACGCCAGGAACGCCACCGCGTTGCCCACGTCGGCGGGCTCGGCGACGCGCCCGAGCGGGATCGTGGCGGCCACCTCGGCTGCGCCCTCGGGTCCCCCGTAGTAGTCCTCGAACAGCTCGGTGCGGACCACCCCCGCCGACACGCAGTTGAGCCGCACCTTGGGGGCCCACTCCATGGCGAGCGAGGTGGTGAGGTTGAGCAGCCCGGCCTTGGCGGCGCCGTACGCAGCGGTCCCGGGCGAGGGGCGCAGCCCGCTCAGGCTGGTGACGTTGACGATGGCGCCGCCGCCCTCCTGCTGCTGCATCTGGGCGTTGGCCCGCTGGGCGACGTGGAGCGCGGCCAGCAGGTTGAGGCGCACGATGGACTCGCTGAAGCGTGGTGATGCGGTGGCGGCCTCGGTGTTCGGGCTGCCGCCGGCGTTGTTCACCGCCACGTCGAGCCGGCCGTGGCGGGCGACGACGGCGTCGACCAGCGCGTCGACCTCGGCGGGGTCGCGCACGTCGGCGGCGAGGAAGCTCGCGACTCGCCCGGAGCCGTCGGTGGCGGTGGGCAGCGAGACCGGTTCGGAGCGCCCGCAGACGACCACCACGGCGCCCGCGTCGAGCAGTCGGGTGGCGATGCCGCGGCCCACGCCGCGGCCTCCGCCGGTGACCAGCGCGACGTGCTCTGAGAGGTCGATGTGGATCGTCACCGTCGTGTCCCTTCGACTACCGTGCGCAAGTCCTGACGATCTATCAGAAACGCCGGAGAAGACGGTACATGGGCATCTCCCACACGGTCGACGAACATGGCATCGCCGACGTCGTCATGGACAACCCGCCGGTGAACGCGCTCACCGTCGCCGGCTGGTTCGAGCTCGCCGATCTGGTCCGCCGGCTCGGCGAGGACCAGGCGGTACGGGTGGTCGTGCTCCGCGCCGAGGGCCGCGGCTACAACGCCGGCGTCGACATCAAGGAGATGCAGGCCACCGAAGGTCACAGCGCCCTCATCGGGGCCAACCGGGGCTGCTATGCGGCCTTCGCGGCCGTGTACGAGTGCGCGGTCCCCGTGATCGCCGCGGTGCACGGCTTCTGCCTCGGCGGCGGCATCGGCCTGGTCGGCAACGCCGACATCATCATCGCCAGCGACGACGCCACCTTCGGGCTGCCCGAGGTCGACCGTGGGGCCCTCGGCGCCGCCACCCACCTCTCGCGGCTGGTGCCGCAGCACAAGATGCGGGCGATGGTCTACACATCGGCCACGGCCACCGCCGCCGAGCTCCACGAGTTCGGCTCGGTGCTGCAGGTCGTGCCCCGCGACGAGCTGCGCGACGCCGCGTTCGCCGTGGCGGCCACCATCGCCTCGAAGAGCCCGGTGGTGATCCGTGCGGCCAAGGAGTCGCTCAACGGCATCGACCTCTGGGACGTGAAGCGGAGCTACCGGTTCGAGCAGGGCTTCACCTTCGAGCTGAACCTGAGCGGCGTGGCCGACGAGGCCCGCGACGCGTTCGTCGAGACCGGCGACGTGGCCGACTTCTCCGACACCCCCGCCGCCCCGAAGGAGGCCTGAGCCGCATGGCCGACAAGCGCATGTCCGAGGACGACGTGGTGGCGCGGTTGCGCTCCGGGATGACCATCGGCATCGGCGGGTGGGGGAGCCGGCGCAAGCCGATGTCGCTCGTCCGGGCCATCGTGCGCAGCGAGCTGCGCGACCTCACCGTGGTGAGCTACGGCGGCCCCGACGTGGGCCTGCTCTGCGCCGCCGGCAAGGTCCGCAAGCTGGTGTTCGCGTTCGTGTCGCTCGACTCGATCCCGCTCGAGCCGCACTTCCGCAAGGCCCGGCAGTCCGGCCAGGTCACGACCGAGGAGTACGACGAGGGCCAGTTCCTGCTCGGGCTCCAGGCCGCGGCGTGGCGGGTCCCGTTCCTGCCCACCCGCGTCGGGCTCGGGTCCGACGTGTTCCGCCTCGACCCCTCGCTGCGCACGGTCACCTCCCCGTACCCCGGTCCCGACGGCGGCCCGGGCGAGGAGCTGGTGGCCATGCCGGCCCTCGAGCTCGACGCCGCGCTGGTGCACTACAACCGCGCCGACGAGCGCGGCAACGCCGCCTACCTCGGGCCCGACCCCTACTTCGACGACCTCATGCTCGAGGCGGCGGCCACCGGAGGCCGCTTCCTCTCGGCCGAGCGCATCGTGCCCACCGCCGAGCTCGCCGCCGACGGGTGCCGCCACTCGCTGAAGGTGAGCCGGCTCATGGTCGACGGTGTCGTCGAGGCCCGGAACGGCGCCCACCCCACGTCGTGCGTGCCCGACTACGAGCGCGACGAGGCGTTCCAGAAGGAGTACGCCGGCAGCGCCCGGACCGACGAGGCGTGGGCCGAGTTCTCGGCCGCGTGGCTCGAGCTGCCCGACGAAGCGACCTACCAGCGGAAGGTGGCAGCCCGATGAGCGTCGAGTCCTTCGCCCGCGCCGACGTCTGCGCCGTGGCCATCGCCGAGACCTTCCGGGGCGACGGCGAGATCCTGGCGAACCCCATCGGCACCATCCCGATGGTCGGCGGCCGCCTCGCCCGGGCCACCTTCGAGCCCGACCTCATGATGACCGACGGCGAGGCCGCGCTCATCGCCAACGACGAGGCCTTCGAGTGGCCCGACGGCAAGGTCCTCGAAGCGTGGAACCCGTACCGCCGCATGTTCGACATCGTCTGGTCCGGCCGGCGCCACGTGATCATGAGCCCCACCCAGATCGACCGGTACGGCAACATGAACTTCGCGGCCATCGGGGGCGACCTGGCCCAACCCAAGGTGCAGCTGCTCGGCCTGCGGGGCGCGCCGGGCAACACCATCTGCCACCCCACCAGCTACTGGGTGGGCAACCACAACGCCAAGACGTTCGTCGAGCAGGTCGACGTGGTCTGCGGCATCGGGTACGACCGTGCCGCCGCGCTCGGACCGGTCGCGAGTCGCTTCCACGAGATCCGCCGCGTCGTCACCAACCTCTGCGTGATCGACTTCGACACCGCCGACCACCGCATGCGCCTCCGCTCGGTGCACCCGGGCGTGGCGGTCGGCGAGGTGGTCGAGGCCACCGGCTTCGAGCTGGTGGTCCCCGACGAGGTCCCCGTGAGCCGGCTCCCCACCGACGAGGAGCTGCGCCTGCTGTACGAGGTCATCGACCCCACCAACCTGCGGGGCAAGGAAGTTCCCGACTGATGCCCCGCGCCCCGGTTCACTGAACCAGATGCGCGCGTGGCGCTCACTTCTGGTGCAGTGAACCGGGGATCGGGACGCGGAGCCGAGCCTCACGGGTCCAGCCGGGCGAGCAGGGCGCGGAGCTGCCCGCTTCCCTCGAGCGCAATCTGCTTCTGCCCGACGACGTGCAGCGAGACCCCTCCGCAGCCACCGACCTCGACCCTCGCGTCCGCGACGGAGGTTCCGCCGGGGCCCCTGACCGCGAGGTCATCGTGCTCGCCCTGGTCCAGGGGGCAGCTGAACGCACCGGTCCTGGCCAGGGGCCGCGCGTTCAGCGCGGACACGAGCGCGGCGACGTCGCCGGCCTTGGTGATCGTCACCCGGTGGACGGGTTGCGTGGGGGTGG
This sequence comes from Actinomycetota bacterium, assembly GCA_017882935.1. Lineage (GTDB taxonomy): Bacteria > Actinomycetota > Acidimicrobiia > Acidimicrobiales > Iamiaceae > JADGOP01. Next base: position 7,736 of record JADGOP010000027.1, on the reverse strand, counting down.
GGCCCATCGGGAGGGTGTGGGCGAGGTCGATCCGGGTGGCACCCCGCGGGATGGTGGCGGCGGAGGGGCGGGTGGGGGTCCAGGTGGTGATGGCGTCGGCGCGGATCTCGGAGCCTCCGCCCGGGTTGCGGACCACGGCCACCCACAGGTTGCCCGGCACCGCCGCGCCTCCGATCGGGGGCCCGTACGAGATCGCCTTCATGTCCTGGATGCCGCCGTTGGCGCCGCCCGACTCCTGCAGGCCCGCCGGGGGGTGGCCGTGCAGCCACCGCACCACGGTCGCCGGATCTCCGGCGACCGTCCACGAGCGATGGAGGTCGAAGACGTCGGGGGTCACCGGCATGGCCGGAGCGGTGCTCAGCCTGCCGGTGCCGGACACCGCGCGGGCGCCGGGTGGCGGGGTGAATCGCTGCAGCAGCTGCTGCGCTGAGGCCTTCGCCCTGACTTCGGCGGGGTCCGTCGTCGGGCCGCCGAGCGCGGACCCGGCTGCGATCGCGGCGGCGCCGAGCCCGATCACGGCCACCACGACGAGCAGCCAGCGGAGGTGCCGTCGCCGAGGGGACCGCCGCGCCTCCGCCGGCGCCTCGGCGGCCGGCTCGGCCTCGCGGCCCGTCAGCGTCGAACCAGCTTCGGTCATGCCCACCTCCACTCGGCCCGACCGGTCTAGCAGGGCTTCTGAGCACCTCCCGGGCACCGGTAGCCTGGAGGCATGCCCATGCGCTTCGTCGTCATCGGTGGTGGCCCCGCGGGGAACCAGGCCGCCACCACCGCTGCCCGCCTCGGCGCCGAGGTCACCATCATCGAGCGCGACGTCATCGGCGGCGCGGCGCACCTCTGGGACTGCATCCCCTCGAAGGCCATGATCGCCACCGGCGGGGCCATGGGCGACCTCAACAAGGCCGAGGGCATGGGCCTGCGGCGGGTGTCGGCCGAGATCGACCTCGATGCCCTCAAGGAGCGCATCACCGCCATCCAGACCCGGCTCGAGGGCTCCGTCTGCGGCCTGCTCGGCAGCCAGGGCGTCCGCCTCGTCAAGGGCACGGGTCGCCTCGTCGGACCCCACGAGATCCAGGTCGACACCGCCGAGGGCTCCGAGCTGCTCGAGGCCGACGTCATCGTGCTCAGCACCGGCAGCCGGCCCCGCATCCCCGACTGGGCGCACGTCGACGGCCAGCGCGTGCTCACCACGCGCGACGCCTACCCCCCGCCCGAGCTGCCGTCGCACCTGGTGGTCATCGGGTCGGGCGTCACCGGCGTGGAGTTCGTGCACATGTTCCGGTCGTTCGGCAGCGACGTCACGCTCATCGTCAGCCGCCAGCAGGTGCTGCCGCAGAAGGACCCCGAGGTGGCGGCGGCCCTCGAGGACAACTTCCTCTCGCGCGGCGTGCGCCTGTTCAAGGGTGCCCGGGCCGAGGCCATCGACGTCGCGCCCGACGGCGTGGTCGTGCGCTGCGACGACGGCCGCCAGGCGAAGGGCTCCCACGTCCTCCTCGCCATCGGGTCCATCCCCAACTCCGACAACCTGGGCCTCGAGGCGGCGGGCGTCGAGTCCGAGAGCGGCTATGTGATCGTCGACCACAACTGCCGGTCGAGCGTGCCGCACATCTACGCGGCCGGCGACCTGTCGGGCAAGCTCCCGCTGTCGTCGGTGGCCTCCATGCAGGGCCGCAAGATCGGCGAGCACGCCATGGGCATGCACCAGGCGCCCCACCGCCACCTCGACTACGAGAAGGCGGCCTCGGCCATCTTCACCGAGCCCGAGATCGCCGACGTGGGCCTCGCCGAGGCCGACGCCTTCGCCGAGGGTCGCAAGATCCGGGTCACGAAGGTGCCGTTCTCGGCCTCGGCCAAGGCGCTCATCAACGACGACCCCCGCGGCTTCGTGAAGATCGTGTCCGACCCCGCCACCGGCGTGGTGCTCGGTGGCTCCATCGTGGGACGCCACGCAGCCGAGCTGATCTCGGTCATCGCCCTGGCCTGCACGGCCGGGCTGCGCGTCGGCGACCTCGAGGAGTGCCTGCTCGTGCACCCGGCGCTGGCCGAGGCGCTGGCCGAAGCCGCCGAGTGACCGAGTGACCGAGCAGGGTCCCGACGTCGACGACGGCTCCGGACACGACCAGCCGTCGCACCCGACGCCCGCGCCCTGGGCGCCCCCGGTCGAGTGGACGCCCACGCCCACCCGACCGCCGACGTCTGCGCCCACCCCGGCCCGACCCCCGGTGCCGCCCCCGCCCGCCGCGCCGGGCTGGGTCCCCGACGACGGGCTGCCCCCGCTCCCGCAGCACCCGCCGCCGCTCCCGCACCACGACCCGCAGCACCCACCTGCGATGCCCGGTGGCTGGCAGCCCGGCCCTCCACTGCCGGTGCCGACCGACGAGTTGGGCTACCCCCTGTTCGGGCCGGGGTCGCTGCCCTCCATCGGGCGGCGCGCGGTGGCCCGGCTCATCGACCTCGCCCTGGTGTTCCTCGTGTACTTCGCAGCGGCGGTGCCGCTCATCCACATCCGCGACGGCGTGGTCGACATGTCGGGCGTGCCCACCTGGTACCCGTTGCTCACGCTCGCCATCGACACCGTCTACGAGAGCATCGCGGTGACGCTCTTCGCCACCACCATCGGCAAGCGCCTCCTCGGGCTGCGCGTGGAGGGACCGGACGGGACCGGGCCGGGTTGGCAGCGGTCGACCGTGCGCATCCTCTTCCCGAACATGGTCGGCGCCGTCCCCAGCATCGGCGGCCTGCTCGAGCCGCTGGTGTTCCTCACCGCCATGTGGAACCCGCTCCGCCAGGGCCTCCACGACCGGCTCGCCGGCACCCTCGTCACCAGCACCCGCTGATCCGGCCGGTCAGGGGCCGACGGCGGCTCGCGCTGCGGTGCCGGCAGGGAGCTTCCACACCTGCGCGATGCCGGCCTGGCCCACGAGCACGGCGCCGGGCGGGGGCTTCGGGAAGTGGCCGTCGTGCGCGCCGAGCACCAGCAGGCCCGCCACCTCGTCGCCCCGGGGCCGGTAGTCGTGGCCGAACAGGAAGACCCAAGGCTTGGCCGTGCGCACGTCGACGCCGCGCCGCTCGAGCTCCGCGGCAAGGCCCGCCGCTTGGGGCCACGGCCGGTTCCTCCCGACGACCATGAGCACCGGCGAGTCGACGTCGGAGCCGAGCGCCCGCTCGGTGGCCGTGGCCAGGCGACCCACGTCGGGGTGGTTCGAGATGTGGGCATAGCTGCGCGCCCGGACCCCCGCGACCCCGAGGAGCAGCGCCACGACCACCAGCACACCGGCGGCGCCCCACGACAGCGGTCGGCGGGTGGCGCCGGTGGGGACGTGTGGCGCGGCGAGGTCGGCCGCGGTGAGGAGCGCGGCGAACCACACGACGATGCCGACACCCGACGAGAACGAGGTGAAGTAGGGGAGCAGGTCGCCGGCCGCGGCCCGGGTGCTCGCCACCGCGCCGAGCGACCCGCCCAGCGCGGCGAGGCAGCACCCCAGCCGGAAGTGGTCGCCCGCCGCCTTGGCGCGCCACGCACCGAACGCCACGAACGCCTGGAGCGCGGCCAGCACCAGCAGCTCGCCGGGCGAGATCGGACGGAAGTGGGCGACGTTCGAGCCGAGGTGACCGCCGAGGTCGGTGCTCGTGAGCGAGAGCTGGGGTGCCACGAGGCGCAGCACATCGTGGAACGGGTGGCTCGTGCCCGCCGACGCACGGAAGAAGCGGACGAGCGTGCGCAGGTTGCCGGGCCGGTGCTGGACCTGGTCGATGAGCGGAGGCAGCCACAGCAGCACGCCGAGCGCGAGCGTGGCCCCGATCGAGCCCCGCCACGAGCGCCACGACCTGCGGTGCGTCCACAACGCCGGGAGCACGGTGACGGCCACCATGATGAGCACAACGGCCGCGGTGCCGACGTGCGTCTGGATGGCCCACGTGGCGCTCACCGCGGCGGCAGGCAGCGCCCAGCGCACGCCGGCCCACGTGGCGGCACCGAGGACCGCCACGGCTGCGACCGGCAGGATCACCTGGAACGGGTTCCACGCCTGGCGCAGCCACGGCACACCCAGGATCGCGGCGAAGCCGAGCACGGTGGCCGTCGCCAACCACGCGGCCCGGGCCCCCGCCGCACGTCGCGCGGCGGCCACGAGCAGCACGACCCAGACGAGGTTCGACGTGACGGTGGCGACGGCGAGGCCGCCGGGGCGGTCGCCCGCGAGCACGTAGAACGGCGCCGCCCAGTAGAACACGACGGGTCCCGGGTGGTCCCACCCGTAGCGCGAGTACGGCCCGAGCAGCTCACCGAAGTGCGAGGCGGCCCGGGTCCGCAGCTCGAGGACCGCGAGGTCGCCGGCCGCGTGGCTGAGCTGGTGGGCCTGGATGAGCGACACGACCAGCAGCACCACGAACGGGAGCGCGGCCACCAGCACGGGAGCCCCGTCCGCCAGGCGGGAGCCCCGACCCCGATCCGGGCCGTGTGGTGGGTCGGCAGGGGGCGCGAGCGCGTACCCGGTCCCGCCGGCGTCGGGGTTCACGCCACCGTGCTAGTCGACCGGTTGGGCCGAGCGCGCCACGAAGGCCGGATTCCGTCTGGTTCTTGCCGGAAGGTGACCTCCGGCTGGCTGTGGGCTGACCATGGACGCCCCCTCCCCGAACTGACCCCCAAAAGTGCCCGCGTTCCGGGGCTTCCCACAGAACATTCGCTGCGGGTGGGCGGCAGCGGTGCTAGCCGGCCGGCTCGATGATGGCGACGACGTCGCCGGGGCCCACGCCCTGGCCGGCTTCGACGCGCAGCTCGGAGAGCGTGCCGGAGATGTCGGCCGTGATGTTGTTCTCCATCTTCATGGCTTCGAGCACGCAGATGGTGGCGCCCGCCTCGATGGGCTCGCCGACGACGGCGGAGACCTTCACGATGGTGCCCTGCATCGGCACCGTGACGGTGCCCGCACCGACGGCGCCTGCGCCCGAGCCCGACGAGGCCGAGCGGCGGGGGCGGGGGGCCGCCGCGGCGCCCGACCCGGAGCCGACGGCCACCGGGATGTCGGGGACCCACAGGGCCACGCGGTAGCGACGGCCGTTGACCTCGGCGTCGACCTCGCGGCGCACCTTGGGCACCTCGCCGTCGGCCGACTCGGTCACGACCGGAGCCGAGTCGACGCCGGTGAGGTCGAGGGTGTCCTCGACCCACTTGGTGGAGTGCTTGGCCTCGGCGAAGTCGGGGTGGGAGAGGATCGCCACGTCGGCCGGGATGGTGGTGGCGACGCCCTCGATGCGGAACTCCTTGAGGGCGCGCAGCATGCGGGCGATCGCCGTGGGTCGGTCGGAGCCCCACACGATGAGCTTGCCGATGAGGTTGTCGTAGTACTGGCTGACCTCGTCGCCGGGCTCGTAGCCCCCGTCCCAGCGGGTGCCGAAGCCCTGCGGCGGCACCAGCGTGGTGATGCGCCCGGGTGACGGCAGGAACTTGCCACCGGCGGGGTTCTCGGCGTTGACGCGGACCTCGATGGCGTGGCCGCGCAGCTCGATGTCGCCCTGGCTGAAGCTGAGCTTCTCGCCCGACGCCACCCGGAGCTGCTCGCGCACCAGGTCGATGCCCGACACGAGCTCGGTGACGGGGTGCTCGACCTGCAGCCGGGTGTTCATCTCGAGGAAGAAGAACTCGCCGTCCTGGAACAGGAACTCGACGGTGCCGGCGTTGTAGTAGCCGCATGCCGCCGCGACCTTCACGGCCGCCTCGCCCATGGCCTGGCGGATCTCGGGCGGGAACGCCGGCGCCGGCGACTCCTCGACCAGCTTCTGGTGGCGCCGCTGGGCGGAGCAGTCACGCTCGCCGATCCAGACGTAGTTGCCGTGCATGTCGGCGATGACCTGCATCTCGACGTGGCGCGGCCAGGTGAGGTAGCGCTCGACGTAGCACTCGTCGCGCCCGAAGCCCTTGAGCGCCTCGGACTGGGCCGACTCGAAGGCGCTCTGGGCCTCGTCGGCGCTGTTCACCACGCGCATGCCTCGACCGCCGCCGCCGAACGCGGCCTTGATGGCCACCGGCCACCCGAACTCCTCGCCGAACGCCACGACCTCGGTGTGGGACGACAGGAACTCGACGGTGCCGGGCACGCCCGACACGCCGGCGTTCTGCGCCGCGATGCGACTCGACACCTTGTCGCCCATCACGTCGATGGCCTCGGGCGGGGGACCGATGAACACGATGCCGCGGGCGGTGATGGCCCGGGCGAAGTCGGTGTTCTCGGAGAAGAAGCCGTAGCCGGGGTGCACGCTGTCGGCACCGCTCCGCTCGATCACATCGAGGATGGCCTCGGTGTTGAGGTAGCTCTCGGCGGCCGTCTGGCCACCCAGAGCGTAGGCCTCGTCGGCCAGGCGGACGTGGAGCGCGTCGCGGTCGAGCTCGGAGTAGACCGCGACGGTGGCGACCCCGAGCTCCTGGCAGGCGCGGATGACACGGACAGCGATTTCGCCCCGGTTGGCGATGAGGACCTTCTTGAGCACCGCATATGTTTAGTTGCTGGGTGGGTGGGTGATGCCAGATGACGTCCTATCCCCCCTGCCCACGCCGCTCACCTGCTGCCCGACAGCCACGAGGTCCCATGGAATCGCCGCTCGACCAGCTCCCACCCGAGGCGGCGCGCCGTCTGGGCGCCACGCGGTTCGCCGACCCGACGTGGGTGTCCCGCACCGGCTCCACCAACGCCGACGTGCTCGATGCGGCCCGCGACGGCGCGCGTGAGGGTCTGGTCGTGGCCGCCGACGAGCAGACCGCGGGGCGGGGGCGCCGGGACCGGGTGTGGTCGGCACCGCCGGGCTCGTCGCTGCTCGTGTCGATCCTGCTGCGCCCGCCCGCGTCACTGGCCCCGTTCAGCACCGCGGCGCTGGCGCTGTCGGCGCGCGACGCCGTCGCGGCCGTGACCGGCGTCGAGGTCGGCATCAAGTGGCCGAACGACCTGGTGGTGCCCGGCGCCGCCGTGGGCGACCCGGCAGGCCCCGACCGCAAGCTCGCGGGGATCCTGGCCGAAGCCGACTGGCCGGCGTCGGCCAACGCCTCGGCCGGGTGGCGCGAGCCTGCGCCGGGCGACCGTGTGGTCGTCGTGGCCGGCATCGGGCTCAACGTGGCCTGGCCCGCTGAGCTGCCACCCGAGCTGGCCGGCATCGCCGTCGCCCTGAACCACCTGGAGCCGACGGTGGGCCAGGCCGACCGCGGCCCGCTGCTGGTGGAGCTGCTGGTCGCGCTCGAGGAGCGGTACGCGCGCCTGCTCGCCGGCGGACCCGGGTCGCTGCTCGCGGAGTGGCGCCAGGCGTGCGTCACGCTCGGTCGGTCGGTGCGCATCGACCTCGGTGCCGACGACGTGGCCGGCACGGCCGTCGACCTCGACGATGCCGGGCACCTCGTGGTCGAGACGGTCGAGGGGGCGCGTCGGGTCGTCGCCGTCGGCGACGTGGTGCACGTCTCCCGCTGACTTGCGGAAGGGGGCGTGGGTCAGGGGTCGAGCGTGCGCGCCTGGAGCTCAGCGAAGGCCCGGGCCGCGGCCTTGGTGAACGGCCCCGGCGCGGCGACGAGCGGCACGGCGTCGATGACCGAGATCGGGTGGACGTCGCGGGTCGACGACGTGAGGAAGGCCTCGTCGGCCGCCAGCAGGTCGCCCATGGTGAGGTCGTCGACCTCGACGCCGTGGCCCAGCTCGAGCACCAGCTCCCGCGTGATGCCGGCGAGGCATCCGGAGGCGAGCGACGGCGTCAGCAGGTTG
>JADGOP010000322.1 GCA_017882935.1 Actinomycetota bacterium | reverse complement strand
GACGCCCGACCAGGTGGCCGAAGCCGTGCTCCAGGAGGACGCCGACGCCGTGGGGCTCTCGGTGCTCTCGGGGGCCCACCTCACCCTGTTCGAGCGGGTCATCGCGGCCCTGCGCGAGCGGGGCCTCGACGACGTCGTGGTCTTCGGCGGGGGCATCGTCCCCGACGCCGACCGACCGGCCCTGGCGGACCTCGGTGTCGCCGAGGTCTTCACCCCCGGGGCCTCCCTGGGCTCCATCACCGACTGGCTCACCCGCACGCTCGACGCGCGGGACCGCCTCCACCACCCAACCTGACCCTTCGGAGGACCTTCCCTCGTGGATCTGTTCGAGTACCAAGGCAAGCAGTTCTTCGCCGGCTACGGCATCGCCGTGTCGCCCGGTGAGGTGGCCGACACCGTCGACGACGCGGTGGCGGCCGCCGACCGGCTCGGCTACCCCGTGGTCGTGAAGGCGCAGGTGATGGTCGGCGGGCGCGGGAAGGCCGGTGGCGTGAAGCTCGCGGCGAACACCGCCGAGGCGCGTGAGCACGCCGAGTTCATCCTCGGGCTCGACATCAAGGGCCACGTCGTGAAGCGCCTCTGGATCGAGAAGGCCTCCGACATCGCCGAGGAGTACTACGCCAGCTTCACGCTCGACCGGGCCGCCAAGAAGCACCTCGGCATGCTGTCGGCGCAGGGTGGCGTCGAGATCGAGACCGTGGCCGAGGAGGACCCTGACGCCATCGCCAAGATCTGGATCGACCCGGTCGAGGGGCTCACCGAGGCGGTGGCCCGCGCCTGGGTCGAGGAGGCGAAGCTCAACCCCCTCGCCAACGACGGTGCCGTCGAGCTGCTGCAGAAGCTCTACACCGCCTTCACCGACGGCGACGCCGACCTGGCCGAGGTGAACCCCCTGATCCTCACCCCCGAGGGCAAGGTGCACGCGCTCGACGCCAAGGTCACGCTCGACGACAACGCCTCGTACCGCCACGACTGGGCCGAGTACGAGGCCTCGCAGGTGCGCGACGAGCGCGAGCAGGCGGCCCACGACAAGGGCCTCCAGTACGTCGGCCTCGACGGCTACGTGGGGGTCATCGCCAACGGCGCCGGCCTCGCCATGAGCACGGTCGACATCGTGAACCAGGTCGGTGGCCAGGCCGCCAACTTCCTCGACATCGGCGGCGGTGCCAACGCCGAGGTCATGGCCGGCGCGCTCGAGGTCATCAACAACGACCCGACCGTCCGGGCCATCTTCATCAACATCTTCGGCGGCATCACCAAGGGTGAGGAGGTGGCGAACGGCATCGTCACCGCCCTCGGCCGCGTGAAGATCGACAGCCCCATCGTGATCCGCCTCGACGGCACCAACGCCGACCAGGGCCGCGCCATCCTCGCCGCCCACGAGTCGGAGTCGCTCGTCAGCAAGCCCACCATGCTCGAAGCCGCCCGCGCGGTGGTCGAGATCGCCGGCAAGCGCTGATCGCCCCGAGCTGAGAGAGAGAACGCAACCATGAGCATCTTCGTCGACGAGACCACCAAGGTCGTCTACCAGGGCCTCACCGGCTCCCAGGGCAAGTTCTACGGCCTCCGCAACCGCGACTACGGCACGCAGGTCGTGGCCGGCACCAACCCCAAGAAGGCCGGCACCGACGTCGAGGGCATCCCGGTGTTCGCGAACGTGGGCGAGGCCGTGGCCGCCACCGGCGCCAACGCCTCGTGCATCTTCATCCCCGCCCCCGGCGTGAAGGACGCGGTGCTCGACGCCGTGAACGGTGGGGTGGAGTTCATCGTGGTGATCACCGAGGGCGTGCCCGCGCAGGACGAGGCCTGGTTCTTCAACAAGGTCAAGCGCGACAACCCGAACGTGCGCATCCTCGGGCCCAACTGCCCCGGCATCATCAGCCCCGGCAAGGCCAACATCGGCATCACCGCCGGCGAGATCGCGCTGGCGCCCCAGCCCGGCAAGCCGTCGGTCGGCATCGTGAGCCGCTCCGGCACGCTCACCTACCAGGCCCTCTACGAGCTCAAGCTCCAGGGCATCGGCGTCACCACGTGCGTCGGCATCGGCGGCGACCCCGTCCCCGGCACCAGCTTCATCGACTGCCTCGAGGCGTTCGAGGCCGACCCCGAGACGCGGGCCGTGATGATGATCGGCGAGATCGGCGGGTCCGCCGAGGAGGAGGCCGCGGAGTTCATCGCCAACAAGATGAGCAAGCCGGTGTCGTCCTACATCGCCGGCGTCACCGCCCCTGCAGGCAAGAAGATGGGCCACGCCGGTGCCATCGTGTCCGGAGGCAAGGGCACGGCTGCCGCCAAGATGGAGGCCCTCCAGGCCGCCGGCGTGAAGGTGGGCAACAACCCCACCGAGGCCGGCGAGCTCATGGTGGAGATCGTGAAGGGCCTCGCCTGAGCGCACGGTCCGGCACCGCCCGATGAGCGCCACGGCCGTGCCGGCGACATGACCGACGGCTCGCTGGCGTCCTACGGGTGGGACGAGGTTTGGGCGGCTCGGCTCGCCGAGCTGCCCGACGGCCTCGTCCCCGGGCGGGTGGTCCGTCACGACGGGTCCGGCCTGCTCGTGTCGAGCGCCGACGGGGTCGTCGCCGTGCCGCTGGGGCCGCGCCTCGATCCCGAGCCGGTCGTCGGCGACTGGGTCGCGCTCGACCGCGACCACCCGGTGGCGGTGCTGCCCCGCCGGTCGCTGCTGCGGCGCCGGGCGGCCATCGGGGAGGGCCAGCAGTCGCTGGCGGCGAACATCGACGTGGTGCTGCTGGTGTGCGGTGTCGACCGGCCGGTGAAGGCGGGCCGGATCCAGCGCAGCGCGACGCTGGCGCGCGATGCGGGCGCCGAGCCCGTGGTCGTGCTCACCAAGGCGGCGCTCACCGACGACCCGGAGGCCCTGATCCGCACGGTCACCGAGGCACAGCCGGGCATCGACGTGCTGGTCGTGTCCGTGAAGGAGGGGCGCGGGCTCGACGAGCTGCGGGCCCGCGTCGAGGGCCGCACGGTCACGCTGCTCGGCGAGTCCGGAGCCGGCAAGTCGAGCATCGTGAACGCCCTGCTCGGGCGCGAGGCGGCCAGCACGGGCCGCGTGCGCACCGGCGATGCCAAGGGCCGCCACACCACGACCACGCGGGAGCTGCACGTGCTGCCCGGCGGTGGCGTGCTGGTCGACACCCCCGGCATCCGTGCCGTCGGCCTGCTCGACGACGTCGAGGCCGTCACCGAGACGTTCGCCGACGTCGACGAGGTGGCCGACGGCTGCCGCTTCACCGACTGCCGCCACGAGGGCGAGCCCGGGTGCCAGGTCGCCGAGGCGCTCGCCGACGGTCGCCTCACCGAGGCGCGGATGGCGGGCTGGCGCGGCCTGCGCGACGAGGCCGAGGCCGCAGCGTTCCGGGCCAGCCCCCAGGAGCAGAAGCGGCGCGAGAAGGGCAGCACCCGCCACTCGCGCGACGCCTCGCGCCGCAAGCGCCGCTGACGCCGCTCATCCGGACGGCCGCCGGCGCCGAACACCTCACGACGGACCACCCCCCCCACCCCGGCGGTGGAGTCGGCCGGTTCCGTCGGTAGCGTGGATTTAGCACTGAACTTCGACCGGGAGCCACCGATGGCCCGCTACACCCGCACGATCGACGTCCCCGTGGCAGCCGATGAGGCGTTCGCGTACCTCAGCCGCTTCTCCAACACGGGCGAGTGGGACCCCGGCGTGGCCGAGGCCGAGCAGCTCACCCCCGACCCGGTCGGGCTGGGCTCGCGGTTCTCGGTCG
>JADGOP010000321.1 GCA_017882935.1 Actinomycetota bacterium | reverse complement strand
TGCCTTCATGCAGGCGGTTCGACCGCTCGGCCATCTGTGCGTAGGTGAGGCGCAGGTCGCGCCACACGAGGCACTCCCGGTCGGGCACCGCTCGTGCCACCGTGTCGAAGACCTCGGCGAGGTTGAACTCCATCGGAAACGTTTCCCCCTGCGTGCGGCACCTGACGGGCGTCGGGTGCTCCTGGCGACTGCCCTGGCCCGGGCGTTCCCGGACCATCCGGCTACCGTGCCGGCGTGTCAGCTGAAGTAGCGGAAGAGCACCTCGGCGACGCACGACGGCTTGGCGGCGCCCTCGACCTCGAACGTGAGGGTCATCTGGACCTGCACGCCGCCGGTGACGTCGTCGACCGAGTCGAGCACCGCGCCGATGCGGAGGTTGGACCCCACCGGGACCGGCGACGGGAAGCGGACCTTGCCGGCGCCGTAGTTCACGGCCATCGGGAAGCCCTTGACTTGGACGACCTGCGGCAGCAGCGCCGGGGCCAGCGAGAGGGTGAGGTAGCCGTGGGCGATGGGGCCGCCGAAGGGGCTCTCGGCCTTGGCGCGCTCGACGTCGACATGGATCCACTGGTGGTCGCCGGTGGCATCGGCGAACAGGTTGACCCGCTCCTGCGTGATCTCCATCCAGGGGCTGTAGCCGAGGTGGTCCCCGACCTTGGCCTTGAGCTCGTCGGGGCCGTTGATGATCGTCGTCATGGGGGCATCTTGCCCCAGCGCCGAGCGCCGATGCGATTCCCGGCGGCGACCGCCCGTAGGGGAGCGGAGCGGGGTCGGTGCCGGTGATGCGCGGGTTGGTGGCGGTGGTGCTGGCAGCCGGATCGGGCGAGCGGCTGGCCCCGCTGACGACGTTGCTGCCGAAGGCGCTCTGCCCCGTGGGGAACGAACCCCTGGTGGACCTGGCGTTGGGGCGGGCCGCCCGGGTGCTGGAGGCCACCGGCGCCTCGGCGGGTGGCGAGTCGATGGCCGTCAACGTGCACCACGGCCGCGACGCGCTCGTCGACCACCTGGCGGGCCGCGTGGTGGTGTCGGTGGAGGACGAGGTGGCGCTCGGCACCGCCGGAGGTGTGGGCAACCTGCGGGGCTGGATCGCCGGCCGCGACGTGCTGGTGGCCAACGCCGACGCCTGGCTCGGAGGTGCCGTGGACGACTTCGCCGACCGCTGGGATCGCGAGCGGGTGCGGCTGCTGTGCGTGCCTGCCGCAGCGCGCCCTGGCGACTTCGGCACCGCCTGCTACGCCGGGATGTGCCTGCTCCCGTGGGCGAAGGTGGAGCAGCTCGGGCCCGACCCGTCGGGGTTGTACGAGGTGCTGTGGCGGCGGGAGTGGGAAGCAGGTCGGCTCGACCTGGTGGTCGTCGACACGCCCTTCCTCGACTGCGGCACCCCCGCCGACTACCTGCGGGCGAACCTGTTCGAGGCGGCCCGGTCCGACACCGGCTCGCTGGTCGATCCCGCAGCGGTGGTGGCGCGGGGCTCCTCGGTGACCCGGTCGGTCGTCGGCGCGGGCGCCGAGGTGCGCGGCGACGTGGCCGATGCTGTGGTGTGGCCGGGATCGGTGGTGGACGCGGGCGAGCAGCTGCGCGGCGGCATCCGCGCCGGGCGGCTCACCGTGCTCGTGCGCTGAGGCGGGGACCCGTCGCCCCCCCGTTCTTTGAAGGAAAACCCACCCCTGGGGTGGGGTTTCCTTCAAAGAACCGGGGCGGGCGGCGGCGAGGAGGACGGCGGGGGCGGGCGCGTGACCGTGACCGGGACCGAGACCGACGTGGTGCCACCGGGCAGGCGCGCGGCCAGCTGGCCGCAGGCGGCGTCGATGTCGGTGCCGCGGTTGCGGCGCACGGTGGCGTTCGTGCCGAGCGCCTCGAGGGCGTCGCGGAACGAGGCGACCCGTTCGGGCGGGGTGCCCCGCGTGGGGTAGCCGGGCGTGGGGTTGAGCGGGATCAGGTTCACGTGCGCGCGCAGGGCGTTGGCGTAGGCCGCGAGCTCGCGCACGTCGGTGGGCCGGTCGTTCACGCCGTCGATGAGCGCCCACTCGAACGAGAGGCGGCGGTTCTTCACCGCGAGGTAGTCGCGGCACACGGCGGCGAGGGCGTCGAGCGGGTAGCGCTTGTTGAGGGGGACCAGCTCGTCGCGCAGCCGGTCGTTCGCCGCGTGCAGGGACACCGCGAGGTTCACCGGGAGGTCCTCGGCGGCGAGGCGCCGGATGCCGGGGAGCACGCCGACGGTGGAGACCGTGAGGTGGCGCGCCGACAGCCCGAGGTCGCCGTGGATGCGCCGCACCGCGCCCCACACCCGGTCGTAGTTGGCGAGCGGCTCGCCCATGCCCATGAACACGACGTTGGACAGGCGCCGGTCGGTGTCGGCCGAGCGACGTGCCGCCCGCACGACCTGCTCCACGATCTCGCCGGTGGTCAGGTGCCGGGCGAAGCCACCCTGTCCCGTGGCGCAGAAGCTGCACGCCATGGCGCAGCCGGCCTGGCTCGACACGCACACCGTGGTGCGGTCGCGGTAGTGCATGAGGACGGTCTCGACGCGCGCGCCGCCCTCGAGCTCCCACAGCCACTTCACGGTGGCGCCGTCGTGGCTCACCGACTCGGCTGCCAGCCGGAGCGCCGGCGGCAGCTCCTGGTCGAGGCGGGCCCGCAGCGCCTTGGGGACGTTGGTGAGCTCGCCCGGGTCGGCCAGCTGCTCGTACAGGCCGGCCCACACCTGGTCGGCCCGGTAGCGCGGCTCGTCGGCGAGGAGCTCGCCCAGCGCGGCCCGATCGAGCTCGTAGCGGGTCGCAGCAGGCACTCCCCGAGGGTACGGCGGATGGCCCGGAGTCGTCGCGCCGGTAGCGTTCGGCCATGACCTCGACGGCGGACGACGACGCGATGGACGGACAGTCCACCGATCCGTTGCCTCCCGTGGTCGAGCACCACCACCGCAACGTGCAGGGGGGCGCGGCCCGCGCCGCGGTGTTCGGCGTGAGCGACGGGCTGGTGTCGAACGTGTCGCTGATCCTGGGCATCGCGGGCGCCGGGTCGTCCGCCGCGTCGGTGCGTCTCGCCGGCCTCGCGGGGCTCGTGGCGGGCTCGGTGTCGATGGCCGCCGGCGAGTACGTGTCGATGAAGGCGCAGTCGGAGCTGCTCGAGCGCGAGCTCGAGATGGAACGGATCGAGCTGCGCCGCAACCCGAACGTCGAGATCGCCGAGCTCGCGCAGATCTACCAGTCGCGCGGCATCGATCCCGACGCGGCGCTGGTGATGGCGCGGTCGGTGATGCACGACCCGAAGCTGGCGCTCGAGACGCACGCCCGCGAGGAGCTGGGCATCAACCCCGACTCGCTCGGCTCACCGGTGGCGGCGGCTGCGGCCTCGCTGTGCGCCTTCGCGGTCGGCGCGTTCCTGCCGTTGCTGCCGTGGCTGGTCACATCCGGCACCGCGGCCACCGTCGGGTCGGTGGTCCTGGGCATCGTGGGGGCGCTCGCGGTGGGCACCGCGCTGGCCGGGTTCACCGGCCGCTCCCGCCTGTTCTCGGCGGCGCGGCAGCTCGCCATCGCCGTGCTCGCCGCGAGCGTGACCTACCTCGTGGGTCGTGCGGTGGGGGTCGGCGTCAGCTGACCGTGCGGGCGTGGTGGTCGGGCTCGTACAGCCGGTCGACGTGGTGCAGCACGAAGCCGAGCCGGTCGTACAGCGCCCGCGCCGCGGTGTTCGAGGCGTCGACGTAGAGCATGCCGGTGGCGACGCCGTGCGCCGCGAGCCACGCCAGCCCC
>JADGOP010000320.1 GCA_017882935.1 Actinomycetota bacterium | reverse complement strand
GCCTGGAGCCGCGGTTGGTAGACGCTGGGCGTGCCCCCGTCGTTGGTACCGAGCTGCACGACGACCACCTGGAACCGGGTTCCGTGCCGCTGCACCACGGCGAGGCCCTGCTCGGTGCTGCGGTCGACCATCGCGTCGACGGTGACCTTCCAGCCCTGCAGGTCGGCCGGGATGTTGCCGTAGGTGCCCGCCAGCACGCTGTCGCCGATCACCAGGGCCGTGTGGGGCGGGGGCGGGGGCGTCGCCCGACGGGCGGCCGGCCCGGCGACGGCAGCGACCGGGGTGAGGAGGGTCACCAGCGACGCAGCGCCGACGAGGGCCGCGACGATGACGGCGCCGGGGGCGCTTCGTCGCGCCCGTCGCTGCTGGTCCATGGTCGGGCTGGCGGGATTCGAACCCGCGACCTCCTGCTCCCAAAGCAGGCGCGCTAACCAAGCTGCGCTACAGCCCGAAGAGGGGCCACGCTACCGGCCTCCCCCACCGAGGCCTGCCACGATGTCGGCGAAGTGGGCCGGGTCGGGCTGCCGGGTGCACTCGATGCTGACGGTGTCGGCCACCCCCGCGAGCTTCTCGCGCACCAGCCCGGGCACCGCGTCGCGGCGCCCCACGACCGCCACGGCCTCGATGAGCTCGTCGGGCACCAACTCGGCCATCTCGTCCCAGCGGCCCTCCTTCGACAGCCGGTTGAGCTGCGGGTGCAGGCCATCCCAGCCGTGGACCTCGAGCACGCGGGCGTAGGCGGGCGTCGAGGCGTAGAAGGCCAGCTGCTTGCGGACCACCCCGATGGAGCGGTCGAGCTCGGCCCCTGTCGCTCCGGTTGCCAGCAGGCACACCACGATGACCTCGAGGTCGGCCCGGTCGCGGCCCGCGGCCGCCAGCCCGCGCGACACCGCGGGCAGGGTGAGCTCCAGCAGCGAGCGCCGCGTCGAGAAGGGGTGGACGATGACGCCGTCGCCGACCTCGGCCGCCACCTCGGTGAGACGGGGCCCGACGGCGGCCACGTGCAGCCGGGCGCGGGGCACGCGGTGCGGTCCGGGGTCGAACGCAGGGGTCATGAGCGTGTGGCGGTAGAACTCGCCCTCGAAGTGCAGCGGGGCGATCCCGTCCCAGGCGTCCCAGATGGCGCGGATGCCCAGCACCAGCTCCCGCATGCGCGCGGCGGGCCGCGACCACGGCATCGAGTAGCGCCGCTCGATGTGGGGCCGCACCTGCGTCCCGAGGCCGAGCGTGAAGCGGCCGTCGCTGAGGTGCGCCAGGTCGTAGCCGACGTTGGCGAGCGTCATGGGGGTGCGGGCGAAGGCGATCGCGATGGCCGTGCCCAGGCGCAGTCGGGTGGTGGTGCGCGACGCCAGCGCGAGCGGCAGGAAGGGGTCGTGCTTGGTCTCGTACGAGAAGGCGCCGTCGTAGCCGCAGGCCTCGAGCTCGGCGAACAGCTCGCCCGCCGCGGCGATGTCGTCGAAGGGCGTGGTCGTGAACACCTGCACCGGCGGAGCCTCGCAGATCCACCGTCGCCGCAGTCGATCCGCGGACCTGCGGGTAGCCTCGCCGCACCATGCTCGACCACGTGTTCACCGACGCCATCGGCGCCCTCCGCGATGCCGTCGAGAGCGCGTTCCTCGAGCGGCAGGCGTTCGAGGAGCGCTTCCAGGCCGACGTGCTGCTCGGCGATCTCACCTGGGAGACGTCGTACTCGCTGCCCGGAGAGGGCTCGCCGCCGCGCACCCGCGCCGACATCACCCTCGACTGGCCCACCTGGGCCCAGAGCGCGTACCGCTCGTGGTACATCGGCGAGCCCTTCGACGAGCCGCCCCGCGTCGAGATCGAGATCGTGCTGCGGATCCAGCGCCTCGCCAAGGCGCCCGACCCCGCGGCGGTGCTGGGCGTGCTGCCCGAGCAGAGCGCGGCGGTCGGCAACGAGAAGCTCGACCGGTCCGGCCCCACCCTCGAGACCGCCTACGGCAGCGACCTCGACGACGTGGAGTACGCCATCGAGGTCTCGTACGAGGGCACCTACGAGCTCGACGAGGCAACCCTCGCCGACGGCTCGGTGCTCGACGAGCACTTCGGTGCCATGGGCGGCTGGATCGCCTCCACCCTCGTGCGGCTGGGCGACCTCCAGTTCGACTTCCTGCCACCCGAAGACGAACCCGCTTCCTGACCCGAGGAGTTCCCATGTCCGATGTCGTGTTGCTCGACGTGGCCGACCGCGTCGCCACGGTCACCATCAACCGGCCCGACGCCCGCAACGCCCTCTCGCGCGAGGTCCGGCGGCAGCTGCCCGCCCTGATGTCGGAGGCCGACGGCCGCGACGACGTCGACGCGGTCGTGCTCACCGGCGCCGACCCCGCGTTCTGCGCGGGGCTCGACCTCAAGGAGCTGGGCTCGGGTGCCGCCGACCTGTCCGACGCCGGGGCGGTCGGCAACGTCGCGCCCGGCGGTCACCGCAACGGGCCCTTCCCCCAGATGCGCAAGCCGGTGATCGGCGCGGTCAACGGCGTCGCCATCACGGGCGGGCTCGAGGTGGCGCTGGCGTGCGACTTCCTCGTGGCGTCCGAGCAGGCCCGCTTCGCCGACACCCACGCGCGGGTGGGCATCCAGCCGGGGTGGGGCCTCACGGTGCTGCTGCCCCAGGCGGTGGGGCTGCGCCGGGCCCGCGAGATGAGCGCCACGGGCAACTTCGTCGACGCGGCCACCGCCCTCTCGTGGGGCCTCGTGAACCACGTCGTGGCGCACGGCGAGCTGCTCGGCTTCGCGCAGCGCCTGGCGGCCGACATCGCCTCGAACGACGCCCGCGCCGTCCAGACGATCTACGCCACCTACGACGAGGGCAGCCTGCTGGCCCCCGGTGAGGCGTGGGACCTCGAGTCGCGCACCGCTGCGGCCTGGCAGGGCGCGGGCCTCGACCCGGCCGAGATCGAGCGCCGGCGCCAGACCGTCAGCGACCGCGGCCGCCAGCAGGTCTGAACACGCGTTTCGGGGACGGATATGCGCGCCAGGCGCACCTATCCGTCCCCAGAAGTCAGACCAGCAGGCGGGGGTCAGCCGGCTTCGGCGGCAGCCTCGCGGTCGGCGTTGACGGCGTCGAAGTCGAGGTACTCCTCGCCGGTGTCGGTCCAGTCCTCGAACTGGGTGACGCCGAGCACGTCGAACTTCTTGCGCAGCCAGCCGCCGTTGGCGTCGAGCAGGCCCAGCTTCTTGCAGTTGGGCACGATCTTCGAGAACAGCAGCTGCTGGAACGGGTCCTCGTTCTTGTCGCCCACGTTGAAGGTGCGGATGGCCTCCTTCACGTCGACGCCCATGCGCTCCCAGACCTCCTGCTGCAGGAAGCGGTCGCGCATGCGCACCGCGGCCTCGAAGGCGAACTCCTGGCGGTCCATCATCTCGGCGTCGCTGAGGCCCTCGTAGTACTCCTTCAGCGACAGCACGCCGAAGGCCACGTGGCGGGCCTCGTCGGACATGACGTAGCGCAGCAGCTGCTTGAACAGCGGCTCCTGGGTGGTCTGGTAGGCCATGCCGAACGCGGCCAGGGCGAGGCCCTCGACCATGATCTGCATGCCCAGGTAGGTCATGTCCCAGCGGCTGTCGGAGATGATGTCGTCGAGCAGCATCCGGAGGTGGGCGTTGATGGGGTACGTGCCCCGACACTTGGTCTGGAGGTACTTGGCGAAGACCTCGACGTGGCGGGCCTCGTCCATGACCTGGGTGGCGGCGTAGTACTTGGCGTCGATCCACGGCACCGTCTCGACGATCTT
>JADGOP010000319.1 GCA_017882935.1 Actinomycetota bacterium | reverse complement strand
GCGGGGGTCCGGGCCCCACCCGGCACCCTGGGCGACGGGGGCGGACCAGGGGTCTCCCGCCCCCGTGCCGGCAGCGCGGTGTGGCAACGTGAGCAGCCGTGCCCGAACCCGACGACCACCCGCGCCTCCAGTCGTTCAGCCGCCGCACGCTGCTGGGTGGCGCCGCGGCGGGCGCCGCGCTCGCCTCGCTCCGCGTGGCACCCGGCTTCGGGGTGCCGGCCGTCTCGGGCACGACCGCCACGCCGACCCTCACGATCGACCCGGGCGCACGCCTCGGCCGGATCGGAGCCAGGGCGCTCGGCTTCAGCTTCGAGAAGTCGACCCTCGCCATCCCTGTGTTCCAGGCCTCGAACACCGACCTGGTGGCGCTGTTCCGGCTGCTCGGACCCGGCGTGCTCCGCCTCGGCGGCAACTCCGTGGACCGAACCGACTGGGACCCGTCCGGGGCGGGGCTCAGCCCCGGGGTGGTCGCACCGCCCGACCTCGCCCGGCTGCGTGGCTTCCTCGACGCCGTCGACTGGCAGGTGCTCTACGGCACCCCGTTCGTGTCGACGGGCGCGTCGGCCGCCACCGTGGCCGACGAGGCGCACACCGCGGCGGGCGTGCTCGGTGCGCGCCTGGACGGCGTGGAGCTGTGCAACGAGCCCGACCTCTTCGCCGCCAACCCCGCGCACGCCGCGCTCGCAGGCACGTTCAGCCTCTTCCAGAGCCGCTGGAACAGCTTCGCCGCGGCCGTGCGCGCGGCCACCCCGGGCACCGCCCTCACCGGCCCGGCGTGCTGCCTGCTGCAGACCATCGGTACCTGGACCACGCCGTTCGCCACCGCCGAGTCGGGCGGCCTCGACCAGCTGACGCAGCACTACTACCGCGGGTTCGGTGGGTCGGGCCAGACCATCGACCTGCTCCTCACCCCCGACCCGCTCCTGGGGTCGAGCCTGGCCGACCTCGCAGTCGCGGCCGGCGTGGCGGGCGCGCCGGCGGGGTTCCGGCTGACCGAGACGAACTCCTTCGCGAGCGGCGGCCAACCGGGCGTGAGCAACACCTTCGCCTCGGCGCTGTGGGCTGTCGAGCACGTCCTGCGCTCCCTCGAAGGTGGTGCCGTCGGGCTCAACTTCCACAACTCCGGCACGGGCGCCGGCTACCCGGCCATCGTGCAGCAGGGTGGCGTCGTCACCGAGGTCCGGCCGCTCTACTTCGGGCTGCTCCTCGCGGCCCGCCTCGGCACCGGCGACCTGGTCGCCACCAGCCAGAGCCCCCCGCTCCCCTCACTGCGCAGCCACGCAATGCAGGCGGCCGACGGCACGGTGCGGGTCGTGCTCGTCAACGTCGACCCGACCACCGACCAGCCGCTCTCCCTGCTGCTCCCCCGAGCGTTCCGCACCGGCACCATCGAGCGGCTCACCGGCGACGGGCCGGCGGCGACCACCGGCACCCGACTCGGGGGCTCGGACGTCGGCACCGACGGCGCCTTCGAACCCGGCTCGCCCGAGCTGGTCGCAGGCGGGTCGGGACGGGCGACGTTGCCGGTGACCGTCGCCGCGGCGAGCGCCGTGGTGGTCACCATCACGCTCGAACCGACGGCCACCCCGTCGACGACGACCACCTCCGGTCCTGCCGGCAGCAGCACGACGGTGGCTCTAACGAGCCAGGCCTCCCCCGGCGGTGCCGGTGACGGCCGAGCCCCGCTACACCGGTTAGGCGGTCAGGGCGCGACCTCGTCGGACCAGACGAGGCGCGGTGCGTCGCTCCAGAGCCGCTCGAGGTCGTAGTAGCGGCGCGTCTCGTCGAGGAAGACGTGCATCACGAAGTCGCCGTAGTCGAGCAGCACCCACCGCAGGTCGTCGAGCCCCTCGACCCGACGGGGCTTGGGGCCGCCCAGCGTGGCGACCCGGTGCTCGACCTCCTCGCTGATGGCCCGCACCTGGCGGGTGTTGGGCGCCGACGTGACGACGAAGAGGTCGGCCACGGCGAGCACCTCACCCACCCGGAACACGACGGTGTCGGTGCCCTGCTTGTCGTGCGCGGCGAGGGCGGCCTCGCGGGCCCAGCGCTCGGTGCTGTCGTCGTCGGGGGCCGGCACGGGCACGTGGCTCATGAGGTGACCGCGGCCGGGGTGAGCAGAGGTGGCGGGTTGTCGATGACGTCGCTCCCGAGGATGACGGTGATGTTGACGGAATCCCCCACGTTGGGTTGGAGCACCCCGCGCGGGCTGTGCAGCTGCTTGGCGATCCGGGTGGCGGCGTTGCCGCTGCCGACCAGGCTGTACTCGATGCTCGTCCGCCGGACCCCGAAGTGCTTGTAGTTGCCGATGACCGAGATCTGGCCGCCCGCGTAGACGATGCGCTGCAGCACCGACTGCGGGATGGGGCCGGGAGCGGCGCCGTTGAGCACCCGGACGGTGGGGCGCTGCACCAGGCCTCCGGACACCGGGAACGGCACGGCGTTGGTGAGCAGCAGCTGGCTCAAGCCGGGCGTGGCGGTGTAGACGGTGACGCCGGCCGCGCCCGCGGAAGGGTCGACCGGAAGGGTGGCCACGTCGAAGGTGCCCGCGGCCAGGCCCCGCACGTAGTGCCCGAGGCCGGCCTTGGCCTCACCGGGGACGACGTCGGTGCGCTTCGAGGCGTGCACCGCGCTGAGCCAGGCCTGCCACACCAGCTGCTGGCGGCTCAGGCGGTTGAGGTCGTTCTCGCCCGGCGCCACCGCGTTGAGGTATTGCGGCACATCGGCGGCGCTGAGCTGGACCTGACCAGCGTCGAACACCTTGCCCGAGGGGCTCACCACGCGGTCGGGGTTGGCGATGGTGAGCGGCGCGACGGGCGCGACCTGTGCCGCGAGCGTGGCCGGGGTGACGGTGATGACGTCGGAGAAGCCGAGGTTCAGCTCACGGCGCGTGGCCCCGCTCAGGGAGCGCACGCCTCCGAAGTCGAACGTCTGCCGCAGCACCCCGACCCCGAGCGACGGCTTCTTGAGCGTGAGGTCGAGCGGGATGAAGACGACCGCCCCGCCCTTCTGACCGGCACCGCTGAGCGAGAGCAGGGTGAGCGACGAGGGCTTGCCCTTGGCGTCGAGCTGCACGACGAGCGCCGTGGGCGTGGGGTCGACGAGGGCCTCGTAGCCGGGCGAGCTCGCGTTGCTGGTGCCGACGAGCAGCGTGCCGTTGTGGCTGTTGCGCAGCACCCTGGCGCCGTACCAGGCCAGCATCGGGACGGCTAGCACCAGCACGGCCATGGCCACGTAGAGCGCGACCGGCGCGCCGCGCCGGCGCCCGGCTGCGGGCGGTTCAGGCTCAGGGTTGTCGTCGGGCGGCTCGCCGGCGGCACCGGCCTCGGCGGCCCCGGGGCCGGTCGAGCCGGGACCGGGGTCGGGCACCGGCGATGGGACGACCTCGTCCGGATCGGGCTCGGGCGAGACGTCGAGCTGGTGCAGCCACGGTGGCCGGGTGTCGGTCGCAGCGGAGGCGCCCGCCACGGCCGCGGCGCCCGCCACCAGGGGCAGCCCGCTGCCGCCCTCGTCGTCGGGACGGGCCGGGGTGTCGGGGTCGGCGACCGTGGCCGCGGGCACGTCGGGCGTGGGCGCGACGGGCTCGGCTGCCGCAGGTGCGGTGGCGGTCGCAGCCGTTGCTGCCGGCGCCTCGGTGACTCGGGGCCGCGTGGGAGCCGGGGTGGGCGGCCGGTCGCTGCGCTCGATCTGGCGGCCGCCGGGCGGCCCGGCCCGGGGTCGTGGCGGCTCGGTAGGGGGACGGCGCGCCGACTCGACGC
>JADGOP010000026.1 GCA_017882935.1 Actinomycetota bacterium | reverse complement strand
CAAGGTCAACAAGTAGAGGAACCCATGCCCAAGATCCTGAAGTTCGACGAAGAAGCCCGCCGCGGGCTCGAGGCCGGCGTCAACAAGCTGGCCGACGCGGTCAAGGTCACCCTCGGCCCGAAGGGCCGCAACGTGGTGCTGGACAAGAAGTTCGGCGCCCCCACCATCACCAACGACGGTGTCTCGATCGCTCGCGAGATCGAGCTCGAGGACCCCTACGAGAACATGGGGGCCCAGCTCGTCAAGGAAGTGGCCACCAAGACCAACGACGTGGCCGGCGACGGCACCACCACCGCCACGGTGCTGGCCCAGGCGCTCGTGCGTGAAGGTCTGCGCAACGTGGCCGCCGGCGCCAACCCCATGGCGCTGAAGAAGGGCATCGAGAAGGCCGTCGCGGCTGCCGTGGAGGCCATCAAGGACGCCTCCAAGGAGGTCGACGACCGCTCCGAGATCGCCCAGGTCGCCACCATCTCCGCCAACAACGACCCCGAGATCGGCAACGTCCTCGCCGACGCCATCGACAAGGTGGGCAAGGACGGCGTGGTCACCATCGAGGAGTCGAACACCTTCGGCATGGACCTCGAGTTCACCGAGGGCATGCAGTTCGACAAGGGCTACCAGTCGCCCTACTTCGTGTCCGACCCCGAGCGGCAGGAGGCGATCCTCGAGAACGCCTACATCCTGCTCACCGAAAGCAAGATCTCCTCGGTCCAGGACCTCGTCCCGGTGCTCGAGAAGGTCATGCAGTCGAACCGTCCGCTGCTGATCATCGCCGAGGACGTCGAGGGCGAGGCCCTCGCCACCCTGGTGGTCAACAAGATCCGTGGCACGTTCAACTCGGTCGCCGTCAAGGCCCCCGGGTTCGGCGAGCGCCGCAAGGCCACGCTGCAGGACATCGCCGTGCTCACCGGTGGTCAGGTGATCGCCGAGGCCGTCGGCCTCAAGCTCGAGAACACCACCATCGACCTGCTCGGTGAGGCCCGCAAGATCGTGGTCACCAAGGACACGACCACCATCGTCGAGGGCAACGGCAACGAGGACGACGTGAAGGGCCGCATCGCCCAGATCCGTCGTGAGATCGACGACACCGACTCCGACTGGGACCGCGAGAAGCTCCAGGAGCGCCTCGCCAAGCTGGCCGGCGGCGTCGCCGTCGTCAAGGTCGGCGCGGCCACCGAGGTCGAGCTCAAGGAGAAGAAGCACCGCATCGAGGACGCGCTGTCGGCCACCCGTGCCGCCATCGAGGAAGGTGTGGTCGCCGGTGGCGGCACCGCCCTCCTGCGTGCCCGCCCCGCGGTGCACAAGGTCGTCGAGAGCCTCTCGGGCGACGAGGCCACCGGTGCCCGCTCGGTCGAGCGTGCCCTCGAGGCCCCGGCCCGGCTCATCGCCGACAACGCCGGCCTCGAAGGTGCCGTCGTGGTGCAGCAGATCGAGCGCGAGACCGGCTCGATCGGCCTCAACGCCGCCACCGGTGAGTTCGAGGACCTCCTCAAGGCCGGGGTCATCGACCCGGCCAAGGTCACCCGGGCTGCGCTGCAGAACGCCGCATCCATCGCGGCCCTGCTGCTCACCACCGAGGCGATCGTCGCCGACAAGCCCGAAGACGCCGGTTCCGGTGCCGCAGCTGCGGCCGCCGCCGCCGGTGGCATGGGCGGCATGGGCGGCATGGGCTTCTGAGCCACCGCACTGCCTGAACGTTCCCGCCCTGCGGGACCACCACGGCCGGCCCTCCGGGGCCGGCCGTGGCGCGTCTCCGGTCGGTCCCGCCCCCGTAGGCTGCGCCCATGGACCGACCCCCGCCCGATCCCGCCAAGCTGCTCGCCGACTGGATGGAGTGGGAGCGCGGCGAGAACCCGCCCGGTCGCGTCATCAGCAACCTCAAGACCCACGGGCTGCGGGACCTGCTCGAGACGCTCGCTGCGGCGTCGCCGGAAGGGTGACGAGCCCGACCCCGCCATCCGGCGGACGGCACCGCGGCGGCCCCCAGCTCATCCCGCGCCCTGCGGGGTGGACGCCGGGTGGACCGGCCCCTTGGGGGCACCTCAGTGCCGACGAGCGCGCGGTGCGCCTCGCCGACGTGGCGCCCACCTTCGCCTCGCTGTCACCGGCGGTGCGGGCGGCGCGCGAGCAGCACGAGGGGGTCACCCGTGCTGCGGCCGTGCTGGCGCCGCTGTTCGAGCAGGAGGGCGAGCCCTGGGTGGTGCTGACCCGCCGCACCCGGCACCTGCGCTCGCACGCCGGCGAGGTCAGCTTCCCGGGTGGTGGTCAGGAGCCCCGGGAGGACCTGCGCACCACCGCGCTGCGCGAGGCCCATGAGGAGGTGGCGCTCGAGCCCGGCCTGGTCACGATCGTCGGCGAGCTCGACCACCTCTCGACGATCACGAGTGGCTCGTTCATCGTCCCCTACGTCGGCCTCCTCGCGGCGCCGCCCACCGACCTCGTCCCGAACCCCCACGAGGTCGACACCATCCGCTACGTGGCGCTGTCGGAGCTGCTCGACCCCGAGGTGTACCGCGAGGAGGTGTGGCCGCTGTTCGGCACGGACCACCCCATCTACTTCTTCGAGCTCGAGGGCGACACGGTGTGGGGCGCGACGGGAGCCATGCTCCGCCAGCTGCTCGGCTTCCTCACCGGCACGGTGCGCCGCGGCGACATCGGCCACGGCTGACCCACCCACGCTCAGCTGTTGTAGTTGGGCGCTTCCTTGGTGATGGTGACGTCGTGCGGGTGGCTCTCGCGGAGGCCCGCCGACGTGATGCGCACGAACTGGGCCCGCGTCTTCATGTCGTCGATGGTCTCGGCGCCGCAGTAGCCCATGGCCGCCCGCAGGCCACCCACCAGCTGGTAGATGACGTTGGCGACGGGGCCCTTGTAGGCGACCCGACCCTCGATGCCCTCGGGCACGAGCTTGTCGGTGTCGGTGACATCGCCCTGGAAGTAGCGGTCCTTGGAGAACGAGCGGGTCTTCATGGCCCCCATGGAGCCCATGCCGCGGTACTCCTTGAAGCGCTCGCCCTGGTGCAGGACGACCTCGCCCGGGCTCTCGTCGACGCCGGCGAGCATGCCTCCGAGCATGACCGCATCGGCGCCGGCTGCGATGGCCTTGGCGATGTCGCCCGAGAACTGGAGCCCACCGTCGGCGATGATGCGGGCGCCGTGGCGGGCCGCCGCCTCGGCGCAGTCGTGGATGGCCGTGATCTGCGGCACGCCGACGCCGGCCACCACGCGGGTGGTGCAGATGGAGCCGGGCCCGATGCCGACCTTGACGGCGTCGGCGCCCACGCCGAGGAGGGCCTCGGTGGCGCTGGCGGTGGCGACGTTGCCGGCGATGATGTCGACGGCGAAGCGGCTGCGGACCTCCTTCACCACGTCGAGGACGGCGCGCGAGTGGCCGTGCGCGGTGTCGACCACGAGCAGGTCGACCCCGGCGTCGACGAGCCGCTCGGCCCGTTCGAGCGCGTCGGGCCCCACGCCCACCGCGGCCCCGACCCGGAGCCGGCCCCGCTCGTCGTGGGTGGCCAGAGGGTACTGGGTGCGCTTCTTGATGTCCTTGACGGTGATGAGGCCGCGGAGGAAGCCGTCGTCGTCGACGACGGGCAGCTTCTCGATGCGGTTCTTCCAGAGGATGTCCTTGGCCTCTTCGAGCGTGGTGCCGACCGAGGCGGTGACCAACGGCGGCTGCCGCATGACGTTGGCGATGGGCTGGTCGACGACGTCGACGAACCGCAGGTCGCGGTTCGTGAGGATGCCCACGAGGCGGCCGTCGGGGTCGGTGATCGGCACGCCGGAGATGTGGTACTTCGCCATGATCGCGAGGGCCGACTCGACCGGCGCGTCGGGCGGCAGCGTGACGGGGTCGACGATCATGCCGGACTGCGAGCGCTTGACCTTGTCGACTTCGGCCACCTGGTCGGCCACCGACAGGTTGCGGTGCACGATGCCGATGCCGCCGGCACGGGCCATGGCGATGGCGAGGGGCGCCTCGGTGACGGTGTCCATCGCCGCCGAGACGATGGGGAGCGCCAGCTCGATGTGCGGGGTCAGGCGGGTGCTGGTGTCGACGGCGGCGGGCACCACGCCCGACTCGGCCGGCAGCAGGAGCACGTCGTCGAAGGTGAGGCCCAGCTTGGCGAACTTCGCCGGGTACGGACCTGACGCATCTGCGTCCTCGGGGAACGGGTTCCGGGGGCGGTCCATGCGCAAGTCCCTCGCTCATCGGTCGGTGGTCGTTCGCTGCAGCCTAGTGCCGCCCGGGCCGCCCGGGGCCGGCGCGTGGCACCCGACCGCGGCGCACCTGACGGCGAGTGACCGCGGCGCACCTTCCGCATGAGTCGTTCGGCCCAGCAAGTTCAAGGTCGCCGCACGTCGGGCCGATGGA
Organism: Actinomycetota bacterium; assembly: GCA_017882935.1. GTDB lineage: Bacteria > Actinomycetota > Acidimicrobiia > Acidimicrobiales > Iamiaceae > JADGOP01. The sequence continues at coordinate 7,662 of JADGOP010000026.1, read as the reverse complement.
CCTACGAGGGAGTCCCCTGTGGAGTGGAGAACATGAGCGACGGCGACCCCGACGCGACCAGCGGCGAAGATCCAACCGACGTCGACCACCCCAGCGCGCCCCTCAAGCGGTTCACCATGAAGGCCCTCGGCCAGCTGGTCGACCCGGAGAGCACGCCCGCAGCCACCGACGAGGCCGCGTCCGACGCGCCGCGGCCGGCGCCGCGACCGGCGGGCATGCCCGGCTCCCGCCGGCGCCTCCAGGAGGAGGTGTCGGGCCGAGCGTCGCGCCCGGAGCCCGTCGCCGACCTGGCCGACTACGAGCCGGATCAGGCGCCCGACGAGGTGCGCGCCACGCCGAGCGGGCCGATCATGGCCGCGCTGGCCCGTGCGGCCGCGCAGGCCAGCCTCGACGCCGACGACGAGGAGCCCGGCGAGCAGCTGCGCTATGAGCCCGATGAGGTCGCCGACACGGACGCGGCCGGGGCGCTCACCGGCAACGACGTCGACGAGCCCGCGACCGACGCCCACGACGAGCCCGTGGCCGTGGTGCCCGAGGTGGCCGCCGACGCGGCGTCGCCCACACGCAACGGGAGCGGGTACGGCGCCCGCAACGGCGACGGCGGCGCCCACCGCAACGGCAACGGCAACGGCAACAGCAACGGCCACGTGGCGAGCACGGCGACCGACGCCGACGCCGACGCCGACGCCGACGCCGACGCCGACGCCTCCGCCGACGACGGGGACGACGGGTCGCTGCAGGCCCGTGCCACCGAGGCCGACAGCGACGACCCGGCGCCGTCGCGGCCCGGCGAGCAGGTCGCGGCGCCCCTCGAGAGCTCGGTGCTCGTGCTCGACGAGGACCACCCCGGCACCGAGCCCGACGCTGCTGCCGAGCACCCCGCGGTCGAGGCCCACGACGTCGCCGAGCTGCCCCTCGCCCGCCAGATGCTGGCGGCGGAGGTGCGCCCGGGTGGCCGCCTGTCGGATCCCCACGACGTGCCCGGCATCGTGCTCAACCTCGCCAAGGACCTGCCGGCCGCCGCGGCGGTGAGCGTGGTCCGCATCGACGAGGAGATCGAGCTCGTCGGCAACACCATCGACCCCGACGTCGACCCGAACCTGCTCGCCACGGTCTTCAGCGGCGTGTTCCGCACCCTGCAGCAGGCTGCCGGGATGCTCGCCTCCGGGCCGCTCGGTCGGGTGCACGACGTGGTGATCGAAGCCGAGCACATGGACCTGGTGCTCCGGCCCCTCGGCACGCACTACTACCTGCTGGTGCTCGAGGACCGGCGGAGCCCGAGCGCGAACCTCTCGGCCACCCGGCTGCACATGGCGGCCATCGCCCCGGGCCTGGCGGCGACGCTGGCCCAGCTCGACGCCCTGGAGTCGTAGCCGGACCCGACGTCGCAGGTGGCAACGCCGGAGGGCGCAGAGGGTGAGCGAATTGGCGGTCGCGGCGCAGCCGCCCCGAGGCCGGTTCGCTGACCCGAGCCGGCAAGCACAGGCGGTTCGGCTGAGGGGTCGCCGTGTCGAAGAACGGACGCTCCCATCCGCGCGGCCCCTTGGCCGGTTAGCCTCGCCCCATGGCCACGTTGTCGTTCGAGGGCGAGACCCACGGGGAGCTCGTGGTGAAGGTGCGCCGCTGGCTGGCCTCGCAGGAAGGCGAGGAAGAGGGCCAGCTGTCGCCCCACGAGGCCATCGAGCAGGGGGCCGAGCTCACCAAGGACGCGCTGCGCGTCATCGCCTCCACGGCACCCGCGCCGATCGCCCAGAACGAGATCGTCAAGGCGCTCACCGGCATGGGCTACAAGGCCACCGACGCCACCAAGAAGGCGCTCATCGACGGGCTCGACAGCGTCGAGGAGCTCACCGGTGGCAGCGTCGTGAAGATGGCCCGCGACACCAGCCGCTCGGCGGTGTACCAGATGAACTCCACCATCGCCCGGCAGATCCTGCGGACCCTGAAGGGCTAGACCCCGGGGACGAGCAGGGGACCGACGAACGATGCCGACGTACGCCGGTCGCCTCCTCGTCGCCACGCCCGAGCTGCGTGACCCCAACTTCAGCCACACCGTGGTGCTGCTGCTCGGCCACAACGACGAGGGCGCGCTCGGGGTGGTCCTGAACCGCCCCAGCGACACGCCGGTCGGCGAGGTGCTCCCCGGGTGGGCGCCCGTGGCGGCGCAGCCCGACGTGGTGTTCTTCGGTGGCCCGGTCGCGTTCGACAGCGTGGTGGGGCTCGGCCGCTACGACGACGAGGTGCAGGGCGGCCCCAGCTTCCGACCCATCGTGGGCTCGGTCGGCACCGTCGACCTCAACGTCCCGCCCGACCCCGCGGCCCCGCCGCGCGAGGTCCGCCTGTTCGCCGGCTCGGCCGGCTGGGGCGGCGGCCAGCTCGAGGAGGAGATCGCCGAGGGGTCGTGGTTCGTCGTCGACGCCCTCGAGGACGACACCGCCGCGGAGGTCCCCGAGGACCTCTGGGCGGCGGTGCTGCGCCGTCAGCCGGGCCGCCTCTCGTGGTTCGCCAACGCTGCCGGCGACCCCGGCCTCAACTGACCTCAGGGGCGCCCCCCGCCCCGGTCCGGGCGGCGGGAGGGGTGCGCGTCTGGCGATAGGCTCGACGTTTCCCACTGGAGGAGACCGCTGTGGCCGAGGCCGACATCGGGCTGGGCAAGACCGCCCGGCCGGCCTACTCGCTCGACGACATCGCGATCGTGCCCAACCGTCGCACCCGCGACCCCGATCTGGTCGACCTGAGCTGGGAGATCGACGCCTTCACGTTCGCGCTGCCGTTCCTGGCCGCCCCGCTCGACGGTGTCGTCAGCCCTGCCACCGCAGCCGAGATCGGCCGCATCGGCGGCGTCGCCGTGCTCGACCTCGAGGGCATCTGGACGCGCCACGCCGACGCCGCCGCGGCCCTCGCCGAGCTCGCCGAGCTGCCCCTCGACAAGGCCACCGCCCGGCTGCGCGAGCTGTTGGCGTCACCCATCCTCCCCGAGCTCGTGCACGACCGCATCCGCGAGCTGCGCGCCGCCGGCGTCGTGTCGGCCGGCGCGGTCACCCCGCAGCGCACCGTCGACCTGGCCGACACCATCGTCGCCGCCGAGCTTGACCTGCTCGTGATCCACGGCACGGTCGTGTCCGCCGAGCACGTCACCGGTGAGCACGACGAACCGCTCAACCTCAAGACCTTCGTGCGGCGCCTCGACATCCCCGTCATCGTCGGTGGCTGCACCAGCTACCAGTCGGCGCTGCACCTCATGCGCACCGGCGCGGCCGGCGTGCTCGTGGGCGGCGCCGCCACCTCCGACGACATCAACCGCGACGTGCTCGGCATCGGCATCCCGCAGGCCACGGCCCTCGCCGACGTGCGCGCGGCCCGCATGCGCCACCTCGACGAGACCGGCGTCTACGTCCAGGTCATCGCCGCAGGCCCGATCGCCACCGGTGGCGACGTCGCCAAGGCCATCGCCGTCGGCGCCGACGCCGTCGTGCTCGGCCCGCCGCTGGCCGCCGCCACCGAGGCCCCGGCAGGGGGCACCTGGTGGGGCCAGAGCGCGGGCCACCCGCTCCTCGCGCGCGGTGGCCTCATGCGTGCGCCGGCGCTCGGGTCGCTCGAGGACGTCCTGGTCGGCCCGGCCCGCGACGACCACGGCCGCACCAACGTGTTCGGCGGGCTGCGCGCCACCATGGCCATGACCGGCTACCGCTCGCTGAAGGAGCTCCAGAAGGCCGAGCTCATCGTGAACCCGCAGGGAGGCCGGCGATGACCGCCGACGCCACACCGTCCACCTCGTCCGTCAGCTCACCCGACGGGCCCGTCCTCGTCGTCGACTTCGGCGCCCAGTACGCGCAGCTCATCGCCCGGCGGGTGCGCGAGGCCCACGTCTACAGCGAGATCGTGCCCCACACCATCACCGCTGCCGAGGTGGCGGCCCGCCGGCCCGCCGGCGTGATCTTCAGCGGCGGCCCCAAGTCGGTCCACGTCGAGGGCGCCCCGCACATCGACCCCGCCATCTACGACCTCCAGGTCCCGGTGCTCGGCATCTGCTACGGCGCCCAGCTGGTAGCGCTGCAGCTCGGCGGTGTGGTCGCCAACACCGGCCGCGGCGAGTACGGCCGCACCGACCTCGACGTGGTGCGTCCCGACGCCGTGCTGTTCGCGGGCGAGATCGCCGAGCCCCAGACGGTGTGGATGAGCCACTTCGACTCCATCACCACCGCCCCCGAGGGCTTCACGGTCACCGCCTCGTCCCCCGACGCCCCCGTGGCCGCCATGGAGGACGTCGCACGGCGCATCCACGCGGTGCAGTTCCACCCCGAGGTGGTGCACACCCCGCACGGCCAGGAGATCCTCAAGCACTTCCTCTACCAGGTGTGCGGCTGCCCTCCCACCTGGACGATGGTGTCCATCATCGAGCAGCAGGTCGAGGCCATCCGCGCCCAGGTCGGCACCGGTCGCGCCATCTGCGGGCTGTCCGGTGGGGTCGACTCCGCGGTCGCCGCCGCGCTGGTGCACAAGGCCATCGGCCCGCAGCTCACCTGTGTGTTCGTCGACCACGGCCTCATGCGCGCCGGCGAGGCGGAGCAGGTCGTCGACACCTTCCAGAAGCACCAGCACATCGAGCTGATCCACGTGCGTGCCGCCGACCAGTTCTTCGAGCGCCTCGCGGGCGTCACCGACCCCGAAGAGAAGCGCAAGACCATCGGTGAGCTGTTCATCCGCACCTTCGAGTCCGCGTCCGGTGGCATCGACGACGCCCGCTTCCTGGTTCAGGGCACCCTCTACCCCGACGTCATCGAGTCGGGCACCAAGGACGCCGCCAAGATCAAGAGCCACCACAACGTGGGCGGCCTGCCCGACGACATGGACTTCGAGTTGGTCGAGCCGCTCCGCGCGCTCTTCAAGGACGAGGTCCGGCGCGTCGGCGAGGAGCTGGGCCTGCCCGAGGAGATCGTCTGGCGCCAGCCGTTCCCCGGGCCCGGCCTGGGCGTCCGCATCATCGGCGAGGTCTCGCCCGAGAAGGTCGCCATCCTGCAGAACGCCGACGCCATCGTCCGCGAGGAGATCCACCTCGCCGGGCTCGACCGCGAGGTGTGGCAGGCCTTCGCCGTGCTCCCCGACATCCGCTCGGTCGGGGTGATGGGCGACGAGCGCACCTACGCGCACCCCATCGTCATCCGCGCGGTCACCAGTGAGGACGCCATGACGGCCGACTGGGCCCGGCTGCCCTACGACCTCCTCGAGCGCATGTCGAGCCGCATCATCAACGAGGTCGACGGCGTCAACCGCGTGGCCTATGACATCACCTCGAAGCCCCCCGGCACCATCGAGTGGGAGTGACGTCGGCGCGCGGTCCGCGTCGCCCTCTGCCCTTCTTTGCATGAAACCGCCCCTCTGAGGGGGTGTTCCGTTCAAAGAAAGGGGGATGGGGTCGATGGGAAGGGGGACAACGGTGCTCGGGGAAGGCGATCTGAGCACGTTGCGTAGGGGCCCAGGTGGTTCCGTGGGATCTCTCACGATTTCCTGCCCTGTTGCCGATGTGACCCCTGTTCTTGTTGTGACTCCTGTGACAACATGAACACCTGCGACCTGGGCCTTCCCGGGTCGTCGTCCAGTGGGGGCGAGCACATGGATCTGGCAGCGAACGCGAAGGTCGGGAGCGCCCGCCGGCTGTCGCTCGTCGCCGCCACGGTCCTCACGCTGCTGCTCGCCTCGCTGACCGGCCTGGCGCCCCGGGCCCACGCCGACTCGGTGGGTGACCTGCAGGCCCGGGCCCGCCAGATCGCCGAGCGCCTCGACGAGCTGCAGCGCCAGGAAGGTGCGCTCGCCGACCAGTTCGACGGCGTCCAGATCAAGGCCCAGCAGGTGGCGGCCGACATCACCGCCACCCGCCTGCGCATGCGCCACGCCAACACCCTCGTCGAGAAGCGCCGCCTCGAGCTGGCCCGCTACTCGCTCAGCGCCTACGTCAGTGGCGGCGGCGGGAGCGACGACCAGGTCACGGCCATGCTCGAGGGCAAGCAGTCCACCGCGCTGCGCCGCGACGGCTACACCGCGGTCGCCGTCGGTGACCGTCAGCAGCTCGTCGACGACTTCGTCGCCGCCCGGCAGGTGGGTCGGGAGACGCTCACCGAGCTGCGCCGCTCCCAGGCCGCCCAGGCACGGCTCCAGGCCGACCTGGTGAGCAAGCAGCAGCAGGCCGACGCCCTCACCCGCCAGCAGGAAGCGCTGCAGGCCCAGGTCCAGGGCAAGCTCGCCGTCGCCGTCGCCCATCAGCAGGCCCTCCTCGCCGCGCAGGCCGAGGCCGCCGCCCGTGCCAAGTGGGCCGCGCAAGCCGGTCAGTCCGCCAACCCCGGCACCGCCTCGGGATCCACGCCCACCTCCACCGGTTCCGGCACGCCCTCGTCGCCCACCACCTCGCCCGCCACGCCGACCTCCTCGCCGGCACACGGCCCGGGCACCACCACCCCGGCCACCCCGCCGCCCACCGCCCCGCCGGTCACGGCTCCGCCCGTCACCACGCCGCCGCCGCCGGCACCGCCGTCGGCGGGAGGCAACACCGCCGCCAACGCCGCGCTGTCGCAGATCGGCGTGCCCTACTCGTGGGGTGGCGGCAACAGCTCCGGCCCGAGCTACGGCTTCGGCACCGGCGCCCACACCAGGGGCTTCGACTGCTCGGGCCTCACGCTCTACGCCTGGGCGCAGGCGGGCGTGTACCTCTACCACAACGCCCAATCGCAGTACGACAGCATCCGGCACGTCTCGCTCTCGCAGCTGCAGCGCGGAGACCTGGTCTTCTACGGCGGCTCCTCGGGCACCATCGACCACGTGGCCATCTACGTGGGGGGCGGCACGGTCGTGCACGCGCCGCACACCGGCTCGCGGGTGCAGACCGGTCCCGTCTACCTGTGGGGCGGCTACTTCTCCTGGATCGGCGCCGGCCGGCCGAGCTGAGCCCGTGCCTCCCACCGCGGGGCGCGCCGGAGCGCCGCCGATGCTGTGCAACGCTGACGCCGTGACCCGCCCCTCCTCCCGCCGATTGGCCGCCGTGGCGCTCGCGTCGGCCCTGGCCGTCACCGGAGCCGCGTGCAGCAGCTCCCGGCACGCGTCGCTCGGTCCGTCGCCGTACAAGGTGGTCACCACCACCACGGCCCCCGCGCCCACCATCAAGGCCGGCCAGGGCTACCTCGCGCTCAGCGGCCACTACTTCCCCTACAAGGTGGTGGCGTGCCTCGAGGGCCCGGCCAAGGACGACCCGAACTACGCCACCCGGGTGTGGGGCGTGTACGGCAACGGCTACACCGAGGGCAAGCTCTTCACGGTCGAGCTGACGCAGTACCACAGCGATGGCGGCACCAAGGGTCTGCCCACCGTCACCGACACCGCGCTGGTGCGCATGCAGGGCGGGTCCGCGACGGAGCCCGTGGTGCTCGGCCTCCGCGCCCAGCGGGCCCGCGTCGAGAACAGCGACAGCTGGCTCGACAAGCTCGACCCCAAGGCCACCGACGAGCTCATCACCCGGGTCGGCCCCCGCTACGTGGTCGACGGGAAGTTCGGGCCCGATGACTCGCAGGCGGGCGACCCCGGCGTGCAGCGCGGCGCGGTGCAGGCGCTGTGCCCCACCGCTGCGGGGGGCGCCACCACCGCCGCACCGGGCACGACCGCCACCCCCACCAC